>JACUTV010000043.1 GCA_014859645.1 Campylobacterales bacterium | reverse complement strand
CAGATTGCCGCCTTTTATGACGAAATATTTGCAAGGCATCCTGATGTTTTTCCCATCACGCCGCCTTTACATGTAAAGAGTGCGAGGCATTTGTATCCCGTGCTACTAGACCGCTCACTGTGGTGCGCCAAGGAAGATATTTTTAACGCCTTACATGTAAGAGGCATCGGCGTGCAGGTGCATTACAAGCCCGTCTACCAGTTTAGTTATTACAAAGCCCATTTTGGCGAAAAGCGCCTGCCTAATGCGGAAGAGTTTTACCGTGCCGAACTTTCACTGCCATGCCATCAAGGGATGAGCATGGATGACGCGAGCTTTGTAGCAAAAGCGTTTTTAGAGCTCATCAACGACGCGCAAGGATGCAGGCTGTGAACATCGCCATCATCCCCGCGCGCGGAGGGAGCAAACGGATACCGCGCAAAAACATCAAGCCTTTTTGTGGCAAACCGCTTATCGCTTACAGCATTGACGTGGCGAAAGAAAGCGGGTTGTTTGGGCGTATTGTGGTGAGCACTGATGATGCAGAAATTGCTCAAGTGGCAAAGAGATACGGTGCTGAGGCTTTGATGCGTCCCAAAGCGCTTGCCGATGATTTCACTGGCACCACACCTGTGGTGGCTCACGCGCTTACATGTATGGATTTGAGCAGCGTGGAGGTGGTGTGTTGCATCTACGCTACGGCACCTTTTTTAGAAGCCCATTATTTGCAAATGGGACTCGAAAAACTCCTTACATGTAAGGCCGATTTTGCTTTTAGCGCCACCACCTTTGCCTATCCCATCCAACGTGCTTTAAAGCGCAGTGGCGATGGAGCAGCGATGTTTTACCCTCAATTTGCCAGCACCCGAAGCCAAGATTTGGAAGAAGCCTACCATGATGCAGGGCAGTTTTATTGGGCAAAGCCCCAAACATGGCTTATCCAGAAAGCAGTTTTCTCACCCCAAAGCGTTATGGTGGAATTGCCCCGTCACTTGGTGCAAGACATCGACACCATGGAAGATTGGATACGAGCGGAGCTGATGTATAAGGCGCTAAAAAATGAAAAATTGCTATAATCGAATCAAAGGTGGCACCATGAAAAAACAGGAAATTTTAGCAACGCTTAAGACACTGCAACTCAAATATCGCCAAGAAGGTGTTGAACTGCTGGGCCTTTTTGGCTCCTATGCGCGGGATGAGCAAAATGACGCTAGCGACATTGATATTCTCATTGAAACCACGCCCGCATTTTTAAAAAAACACCTAGGATTTCGCGCTTTTACGAAGCTTGATAGCATCAAAAGCGATTTGCGAAGCATCTTCAACAAACCCGTTGACCTTGTAGACAAAAAGGCCTTGGAGCAACATCACAATACCCACATCCTCAAAAGTACGTTGTATGTATCCTGAAGATGAGTGTATTAAGCTCGCCACGGCAAAAACAAAAATCGAGACGATTTACACCATCATCGAGCGCCACGGTAGTATTACGAATGCGCTTGGGGACATTGAGGGCCAGCCTGCTATTTTGATGCTTCTGGTTGCCATTTCTGAACAATTTTCTAAATTGGCAAAAAAAGAGTCGAAACTGCTTGAACATTTTGATAGCGAAGATATCAAGGGGCTTATTGCCGTTAGAAATTATATCGCCCATGATTATGATGGCGTAAATCTTACCATCATCGAAGATGATTTGCGCGAAAATATGCCCAGAATCCTAGCCCTCATCAAACGTCTTTTGCCCGATGTCCATTCTCTTTCGGTGTGATAGCTCATATGCCCTTGGCCTTGGGCATATGATGCGTTGTTTGGTCTTGGCCAAGGAATACCCGAAGGAGGCGGTGCATTTTGCATGTCGCGACCTTGATGGCAACATCAATAGTCAGATTCCTTATCCGCTACATGTAGTGCCTTCCAATGAACCTGAAGAAATTATAAAACTTATTTTGGCATTACATGTAGAGATGTTAATCATCGACCATTACGGTATTAACTATGAAGCTGAAAGAAAAATAAAAGAAAAAACAGGGGTGAAAATCCTTGTGCTTGACGACACCTATGAAAAACATTGTTGCGACATTGTGCGCAACCCTAACCTGTGTGCTGATGCTTCGCGCTACGAAGGCTTGGTACCAAGCCACTGCGAACTTCAGTGCGGCATACCTCTCATCCGCGAGGAATTTTACCGTGAAAAAGCGTGCGCGCGGGAGAAAATCACCGACATTTTTCTGGCCATGGGTGGGGCAGATACAGCAAATCTAAGCATTCCTATCCTCAACGCCTTGCCTAAAACCTTACATGTAAGCGTGCTCACCACCAGTGCCAACAAAAACCTCGCCACGCTCCAAGCTTTTGTCAAAACTACCCCTAATGTCACTTTACATGTAAACTCGGAAGAAGTCGCCAAACTCCTTCACCAAAGCCGTTTTGCCATCATCTCCCCAAGCACCCTTGTTCACGAAGTGCTCTTTATGGACGTGCCATTCTTAGCCATTAAAACCGCGCCCAATCAGGCCGATATGGTAGCATACCTCCAAGCACAAGGCTATCCCACCATGGACAGATGGGATGAGGCATTGTTTGAGCACACCCTAAGGAGTAGTTTTGCGCATTGGCACCTTTGATTTTTCGACCCAAAAAACCTTCATCATCGCCGAGCTTTCCGCCAACCATAACGGCTCCCTTGAACTCGCCCTTCAAACCATCCACGCCGCCGCGCGCGCAGGGGCAGATGCCATCAAGCTTCAAACCTACACCGCTGACACCATCACCCTAGACGCTAACACGCCTGATTTTTGCATCGAAGGGGGCACGCTTTGGGACGGGCAAAGCCTGCACGCTTTGTACCAAAAAGCGTACACGCCTTGGGAATGGCACGCCAAGCTTTTTGCTGCGGCCAAAGAAGTGGGGCTACTTTGTTTTTCCAGCCCTTTTGACAACAGTGCGGTGGAGTTTTTGGAACAATTTGACCCGCCTGCGTACAAAATCGCCAGTTTTGAAGTGACCGACCATGCCCTCATAGAACAGTGTTTACGCACGGGCAAACCGCTCATCCTTTCCACTGGCATCGCCACCGAAGAGGAGCTAGACGAAGTGGTCGCCTTGGCGCGAAAAACTGGCAACGAACAGCTTATTTTCTTGCATTGCGTCTCCGCCTACCCCACGCCCCTTGAACGGGCCAATCTCACCACCCTTGCCAAAATCCCCGAACGTTTTGGTGTCCTGGCGGGCTTTTCTGACCACACCCTTGGCATCACCGCGCCCGTTGCTGCGGTGGCGTTAGGAGCGCGCGTCATCGAAAAGCATTTCATCTTAGACAGCACCATTCCCAGTCCCGACCACGCCTTTTCCCTAGACGAACACGCCTTTGGCGCCATGGTTGCTTCCGTGCGCCAGTGCGAAGCGTTGCTAGGAAAACCCAGCTTTGCCATGGACGCGTACAAAGAAAAAAACCGCCGTTTTGCACGCAGTCTGTACGTGAGCGCCCCCATTAAAGCGGGCGAGCACCTCACGATAACCAACATCAAAAGCGTGCGCCCAGGCTACGGACTGCACCCCCGCCACCTGCCCCAAGTCCTTGGCAAAAGAGCAGCAAGAGACTTGCAAAAAGGGGAGCGCTTGCGCCTAGAGGATTTACATGTATAACGTCCTTGTCACGAGCATTGGGGCAAAATTTCCCTTGCTTACTACCCTCAAAAGCGCCCTTGGTGTGCTTGGAGAAAAGGCAAAACTTTTTGGAGCCGATGCGAACCCTGCGTGCCTTGGGCGCTATGGGGTGGATGGGTTTTGGGCCATGCCGCCACTGGCATCGTGTACTGCCCAGACGTTTATTTCCTACTGCAAAGACCAAGGCATCGGCGCCATCATCCCTACTCGCGACGAAGACGTGCATTTTTTTGCCCGCCATAAAGCGGCCTTTGAGGGGGCTAATATTGCCCTTTTTTGCGCGCCGCTTGAAGCGGTGGAGGCATGCCAAGACAAGCTTTTTTTTGCCAGCACACATCCTTTAGCCATCCCCACGAGCACCCACATCTCCACCTTGTATGCTTCCCGTTTTGTGGTCAAAGAGCGCTTTGGTGCAGGCGGTCGCGCTATGCTGCTAAATGCCACCAAAACAGAAGCTTTAGATTTTGGCAAAACCCTCTCCTCCCCTCTGTTTCAGCCCTTTATCCAAGGTGAAGAATTTAGCGTAGACGGATACGTCAATGGCAAAGGAGCGTGGGTAGCAGGTGTGGCTAGAGCGCGCTTACATGTAAAGCACGGCGAAGCCAAACTCACCGCCTACGTGAACACTCCGGCACTTTTGGAAGCCACCAAAACCCTTGCCCAAACCTTACATGTAAAGGGCCATTTAGTCGCCCAGTTTTTGCAAAACGACCAAGGCATCCACCTCATCGAGTGCAACGTGCGTTTTGGTGGGGCTAGCACCCTCTCCTACGCCATGGGTTTGCGTAGTTTTGAGTGGTTTTTTAAAGAACTTTTAGAGGAATCTTACGTGTTTGTTCTGGACACCTCAGTGACCCATCAACTGCGCGTCGAACAGGATGTGCGATGGTAAAGGTTGTGGTGTTTGACATGGATGACACGTTGTACCATGAGCGCAGTTATGTTTCAAGCGGTTTTTTGGCCGTGGATGGGTTTTTGTGTGCGCGTCTTGGCACACCAAAAGGCGCGGTAGCTAAAGCATGCGAGGAAATACTCGCGCAACAAGGACGCGGAAAAATCTTTGACACAGTGTTGAGCACTTTTGGAATCTACTCCAAAACCTTGGTGCGCCGCTGTTTGCACGCATACCGCCACCATATGCCTGCTATCTCTTTGCTTCCCGATGCAACGGCGTGTCTGGAGCACCTAAAAGCGTTACATGTAACGCTTTATGTGGTAACCGATGGACACAAGGTAGTCCAAGCCAACAAGGCCAACGCGTTGGGGCTTGCGCGGTGGATGGAGCACGTGTTCATCACCCACCGCTATGGCACACTGCACGCCAAACCTTCGCCTTACTGTTTCGAAAAAATCTGCGCGCGCGAGGGAGTTGCTCCCCGCGAGGTGCTCTACGTGGGAGACAATCCCCACAAAGACTTTGTAGGCATCAAACCTTTGGGGTTTCAAACCGTGCGCATCATGCGCGGTATGTTTGCGGGGGTTGAAAAAGAGGCGGCGTACGAGGCAGAGCGAAGGATTGAAACGCTGGAGGAGTTGTCTTCATTCATAGACATTGAGAGGGCCAATCATGATACTTAAAAAAACCATCCTGACCTATGGCACCTTCGACATGTTTCACATAGGGCATTTGCGCCTACTGGAGCGGCTAAGTGCGCTAGGCGACAGACTCATTGTGGGTGTCTCCACAGATGAGTTCAATGCCATAAAAGGCAAAAAAACCCTCATCCCTTACGACCAGCGCGCAGCGATTGTGAGGGCTATTAAGGGGGTGGATTTAGTCATCCCTGAAAACACGTGGGAGCAAAAGCCTCAAGATATAAAAAATTATCATGTAGATGCCTTTGCCATGGGCGATGATTGGGCGGGAAAGTTTGATTTTTTGAAAGAATTCTGCGAGGTTATTTATTTGCCCCGCACCGAAGACATCTCCTCCACGGAGCTTAAAAAAGCCCTAGATGCGTTTTTGTTGGAGAATTCTATTGAGCTTTGAAGCATTGTTGAGTGGCAAGCGCTATTATATAGCTCCCCATACCCCAAAAACAACTATGCTGCAAAAAGAGTTGCAAAAATACGGGGAATTTCTAGGGTTTATTGATAGTAATAAAAAAGCTGACGATATTTTTTCTCCTTCACAGATAAAGGAGTCTTATGATTTTATCCTTATCTATTCGCCAAATCATGATAGGGCTATTTATGAAAATTTAAAGCAAGTGGTCGCAAGAAAGAAGTTACGTATCATCAAAGAAGATGGCGCAGAATATAAGATTTTGGACAAACCGCCTTCGCAATTTGCAGATAATTTTATCTTTACATGTAAAGAGTTTTTTCTGTCAATTTGCGTGAAATATCATGATATTTTTACAAAAAGAAAGAAGATTCTTTTCATATCAAAATCTTTCATAGGTTCTAATAATTACGCCTTATTTGCCTACATGTATAAACAGGGCCTGTCGGTAGTTTTGGCTACGGACAATAAAAACCAAACCCAAGTTTTAGCTACGCACAATTTGCCGACTGTGGAGCTTGACTCATGGAAATTTTATGAGATTTTAGGAAAATCTGCGTGGATTATCCAAGACCAAGGTAATTGGAATGGGCCTTTTCGCAGACTAAGTCCACATCAAAAAACGGTACAACTTTGGCATGGGATTCCTCTCAAAAGGCTTAATGTTTTGGGAACCACGGTTTATGATTTTCACATCTCTCCCTCAAATTACGTCAATGAAACTGCCCTGTCTAAAGTCATTCAGGCAAAAGAACATCTGAACCTTGGTTATCCGCGTAATGACATGCTTTTCAAGGAGCATGATGTTTTGGACTTGGCTTTATGCGACAAGAAGTTATATGCTTTGGCTAAAGAGAAATTTGAAAATGAAAAAAAAGTTATGGTCTATATGCCCACACACAGGGAATCATTAGAGGACAACCTGCCACCTCTGGATTTCAGGGTTCTGGATGAAGCATTGGGTAAAATTGATGCTGTGATGATTCTCAAATTTCATGCTTTTGCCTTAGCAAAACTTGACACCAGCCAAACCTACCAAAATCTCCACTTTCACAATGCCGCGGGAGATATTTACCCTATTTTAAAATACACTCATGTTTTGGTAACGGACTATTCCTCGGTTTATTTTGATTTTTTACTTTTGAACCGTCCTATCATTTTTTATGCGTATGATTTTGAAACCTACCATACCAATATGGGTGGATTCGTGTATGATTATGAAACCTATGCACCGGGTTTGCATGTAAAGAGTCAGGAAGGGTTACATAAAGCATTTTCTGTGGAAAAAGATGCTTTTTGTCTAAAACGGAAAACTTTATGTGAAAAATTGTTTGACCACGGAGACGCAAAGAGTTCTTTGAAAATCTATCATTTTAAACAAGCTATTACAGGGTAGAAGATGTTACAGAAAAACTTTGAGAAATATTTAAAAAATAGTGACATTAAAATCGTCTCTTTTGACATATTTGACACTCTTTGCTTCCGCACTTGCGGTAAGCCTGATGAGGTTTTTTATCTTGTCGGGGAAACACCTGAAGCCAAAAGATTTTTTGACACCCCTTCGGCTTTTGCACTTTACCGACAAGAAGCTGAAAAAAATGTACGAAAAGAAAACAATAGCAAAGAAGAGATTACACTGGATGACATTTATAATAAATTGCCCATACCTCCGCAAGAAAGAAAAACTCTAAAACAGATTGAGCTAGAGGTTGAGCAGTCCGTTCTTGTGCCTAACTTCGAGCTTGAACAGTGGATAGACATGGCTTATGAGGCAGGAAAAACCGTCATTTGCATTTCGGACATGTATTTAAACAGTGAACAAATCAACACCCTTATTCTTTCAAAGCTCTCCAATACCCATAAAATCCACGCATGCTATGTCTCCTCTGAACACTATAAAACAAAAGCTACGGGAAATCTTTTCTTACATGTAATGGAAGCCCTAGGCATCTCACCCCATGAGCTTTTACATGTAGGCGACAATGAACGCTCTGATGTGGCTATCCCAAAAGCGTTTGGAATACATACTTTTCACTATGGACTCGATACGCAGACCAAAAAAATGCTCCTTCACGAAACAGCCTACATGCAGCAAAAACGACATGGGGGCCACCATGTGCGAACAATGAGCTTGCTTGGCAACCCTTTTGAAAACGACAGTTTAGAAAACTTTTATTATCGTTTGGGTGCGGGGGTTTTCGGACCTATTTTATGGGAATTTAGCCACTGGCTGGCACAAATTGCAGAGCGCTTTGAACTAACATCGCTTTTTTTCATCATGCGCGAAGGGGGTATTTTTGCAAAGTATTTTTCTTTGCTTTATCCAAATATTGCGGCAAAATTACTTTATGCTTCACGCAAATCAACCCACTTTATGGCCCTAGACTCAGAAGATATTGGCACACTCAATCCCACTATGTTTTGTGGGCTTACCCTTAAAAATCTGTACGAAAACTTTTTTTTAGATTTTGAAAAAAGCAAACTACGCACCTACGGCGATACACCGTTTGAGTCTTTGGGGATGATTCATGTGGGCAATAAAACTCTTTTGGAATTAGCGCAAGATGAAATGCTTGCACAAAAGGGTGCAATGGACCAAGCGCTTAGCGACCAAAAAGAGTACTTGCAAGGCTATTTGGAATCCTTACATGTAAATAACTCAAGTGCCATGGTAGAGTTTGGAGGTGGTGGTACTGTACTGAAACATTTGTACAACGTACTTCTAGAAACAAAGCGTCCGAAAATACTTCTCTTGTTTTATCAAAGCATGCGTGGCTATCAACATCTTGCAAATCATCTCGTGCTATCTTTTTTACCCCACACTCCCCAAATGGGCAAAGCACTGGAGAGCATTGCCAGAACACCTGATTTTATTGAGATACTCCTCAACGGTACATACCCAACAACCCTTGGCTACGAAACAGACAAAAAACCCCGCACAAAAAACCTTACATGTAACCGCGACACTCTGGATGCCATACAATCCTCACTACAGAAGGGAATAGACATATTTTTTTTCAATGCCAAACGCTACGACTTAAAAGCATCTTCTTTTACTAGAGAGACTCTAGCTCTAATGCTTGCTCGTCTTATAGCGCTTCCGACCCACGAGGAAGCTACACAGCTAGGAGATCTTGAGTACGACGAGGGAAAGGGTAGCGACCACCACTATCGCATTATCCAAGAAGACCAACTCCAAACAGTCTCCACCCAAGGCATCGATACGTTTTACCAACATTTTTTAGCCAATCCTTCTGCCAACAAGCATCTCTTTCCATGGCCACAAGGAGTGCTTACGCGCATAAAAGAGAACTATTTATTGCAGTTTTATGCTAGCAGTCCAAGTCCAAATCAAGCTGCCATTAATCGACTTTTGGAGAAAATTGACGCCTTGCCCATCACCTCACTTATAGTGTACGGCGCTGGTGAATTTTTTAAAGAGCTTCTACCATTTTTAAAAGAAAGAGGTATAGCAATAGAAGCCGTCATCGACTCTCGCGCCGAGATTAAGACTTTTGAAGTGGAGGGATATCGGGTAGTTTCTTTAAAGAAGGCGTTAAAAAGTAGAGGCGAGTGTACAATTTTAATTGCTAGCGGTGTATTTGCAAAACATATTAAAGAACATATTTTAACCTCTTGCGCTATTAACAATATTCACGCCGCCATAATAGACAGTAGTTTAAATCCTAATGGATTTTAACCACAACAGCATGTCCATTGAGGTTGTGAACAACAAGCCTATCTGCCAACCCTTTTTGCTCTTCAACATGTTTTCTTACACCTTCACAACTATGAAACCCAAAATCATCATACACTACAATTCCTCCAATGAGCATTTTGGGCCAAATCCAATCCATAATATCTTTTGCGGACTGATAGACATCCACGTCTATATGACAAAATCTAAATATTTGATCTTCAATCAAGCATGCTGTCTCATCTGGAAAGACTCCCTTTAGAAGCACGACATTATCTAAATGCATCTTTTCTAGAAGCTCTTTAGCTGTTGCTTCGGAAGCAGTATGTTCACCATTGATATAAAAGGTGTCAACTTCCGAAGCTTTTACCACTCCTTGAAATGTATCGCATAAATAAACTTTTTCGGGAATGCCACATGTTTGTGCCTGTGAAGCAATAATTGCACCCGTACCCCCTTTAAAAACCCCTATTTCAATGAGGGCGCCTTTTTGAAGTTTGCTTGCTTGTTCTACTAATGTAAAGATTTCATAACAACGAAAAATATCGACCAAAGTATTGTTTTGCATTTGATGATAGATAGTTAAAAAATTTTGATCACTACACCAAGGACTATAGCTTGCATTGACATACACTTTTTGGTAGAGCTCAGAATAAAACTCCCTTCCTAGGGGTATCACTAAAATATTGTCATCCAAAACCCCGTAATCGTTTTGCAACTCCCGCCTTATCTCCTCCTCCCTCCCAAGTACACTAATAATAATTTTATCCCATATAAAACAGTCAATCTTCTGAATAAGAGCAATATTGTTTTGATTTGCTTCTATTACAACATTTTCATTCTTGTCTAAAAAACCCACTACTTTTTCTTGAAGCATAGCTCCTATTGTTTTTCCTACGGTACCATATCCATAAATCAAATATTTTTGATTTGTTTTTTTTAATGATTCCACAAAATTAAAAAAAATGTTCATTTTTATTGAAAATTCATATCTTTCACTGTCAATAATCTGATGTGCCATCACTTTTCCTCATATTTCAAAAGTTATAATTTTTTCTTTTTTAACACCATAGGTTTTAATTAGTTCCTCGGCTATCTCTTCCTCTCTCCCCAAAACACTAATGATTACATAATCATAAAGCATATCTTTTATGGCATCAGGCATATATATATTTTCACGTTTTAAAATTGTACTATCATTGAAAATTCCTTTTTTGTCCACAAAGGCAACTACCTGCTCGCCCAAAAGCTTATCTATCACTTGGCCCATGCTGCCATAGCCATACACAACATATTTTGCATTTTTTTTTGAAAGTTTACTAATTTTATTGAAAGCTTCACTAAATTGACTTGAAAAACTTTTAGCCGCTTTTAACTCTATATATTCTCTTTTTTTTTGAACCTCAATTTCAACTGATTCGCTTTTTTTTCTCAAGATAAATTCAATTGCAGATTCTATATTTACATGAAAAGTTTGATCTTTGTGTTTGACATTATGATTATAAAATTCAGAAATTTTCTCTACCTTTTCAATCTCAACCATCTCTGCAAATCGTTTAAGTAAATCTAAAATATTGATAGATTTTTGACTCCAACTTTTTTGTTTATAAATAGTGAATGTCCATTTATGATCAGGGTTGCATACACTAGGCCATTGCTGTTGTTCATACATATCCTCATCTGGCACGGTAATGATTAGATATCCTCCTTTTTTTATTATTCTTATCCAGTTGAACAATGCTTCCTCCACATTGCACATATGCTCCAAGCAATGGCTTGATACAACAAAATCATACGTTTCATCCTCGCAGCCTCTCATGAACTGAGCATCACCATCTTCCAAGTCCCAAATTTTCACACTCTTCACAAGAGGGAAAACCCCTATGTATTGAGAAAAAGGATCTGGCCTTCCCCCTATATCAATTCCATCTCCGCAAAAATACCTGTTGTGAAAATTACCGTTATAGAATCTTCTGCGTGCCGCCTTGCTTTGTTCTAACATCCTATGTACCTTCCCTCCAGAACTTTCAACTTAATTATCTTTTCTGCACCAACTTCCAGTTCATCAATCAAATATTTTTCAATCTCATTTTCACGCCCAAGCACCCCAATAAGAATCTTATCATACTCAAACGCTTTTAATTCTAGCGGCGCTATAAATGAGACGGACGCATTTTTTTGGTCACTTGCATCAATACCTTTATCAACAATTCCAACTATATTGTCTTGCATTAACAAATGCACTACTTTTGCAAAACTTCCATATCCGTAAAGAATAAATTTTTGCTTCGTCTTGGTCAATTCTAAAATATTAAAATAGAGACTACTAAACATGTATGAAAATTGATAATTAATCTGCTCCTGCTTTTTGTTAAAAGTATTTTTACACACTGGTGGTGCCAGTGGCGCGCATCCGTTTTTTTGTTTTCGCAAGTTAAAAAGCAAGAAGATTTCATCCAAGGTATCTATAGCTTTTGCAACCGAGATACCGTTAATATCCAAACGCGAAGCTTCATAAAATTGCTCAATCATTGCTTCATGGTTTGTTGCCTCAAACGGATATAAAACAAAGTATTTAGTTTTATAAAAAGAGGGGTAAGGGGTAAATTTTCCGTAATTATTGCCGTTAGACAACACAAGTGTTGGAATTTGCATTAATGTCGACATATGCGCTAAACCTGTTTCGTTGGAAACAACAAATGCAGCAAAAGCAACCAAGTGCATCATATCTACAAGTGCAGTTTCCCCCACAAGATTAAAGATTGCATCATCCTCAAAAGACTTATTTATATACTTACCATCATCAATCTCACCAGCACCCCCACATAACACTATCCCCATATCATAACTAGCCATCAAATGACGAATCAGCATGATATAATTTTCTTTGTCCCATTTTCTATACTCTGCATCAGAGCCTATAAAAAGTATGATGTAGGGCTTATCTTGAGAAAAAATTCTTTGCTTTTGGGGCAACACAAGGCTTGGTAAATTCATAAGGCTTTTACCAAGTAATTTTTCAAAAGCACACCTAAACCTCTCATATTCAAAAATCTTTTTAGAAGATAAGTCAATGACTTCATCATAAGTAGCCAAATCCTTGTCGGCATAAGCAGTTTTTCTTTCTTGGTGCGTACCCTTAACAACAATTTTGTGAGGTGCCTCTATTCTTAAAATCAAATCTTCGACTTTTTGAAATCTGGCAAACATAAGGTTGATTACTACACTGTAGCTCTTTGCTATAATCTCTTGGGTTCTAAAGTGCCAATACCACCCAGACTTGGTAAACTTCTCCAAGTCAATCCACAAAAAATGATCAATGATGTCGCCATCTAAATACTCCGCAAGTTCTCGGACTCTCACATTTCCTAAAAATGTTATTTCACAGTTTCCATAGCGCTCGCTCTTTCTAACTTCAGCTAAAAAATTTCTGAATAAAATATAATCGCCTATGTGATCTGGTTTAATGATGAGCATTTTTTTCATGCATGCCTTCTTCTACACATCGTTTAATAAACTTACTATTTTATTTTTTTGCACACCCAGCTCATCCATCAAACACTCCCTAATCTGCTCTTCATAACGCATGACCGAAATAATTATTTTATCAAAATGTAAGCTTTTTAAATGAGAAGGGTGAAAAACTTTGATATTATCAATTTTTTTCGAATCTAAATCTACAAATGCTTTTATTTTCTCAGGAAATATTTCCTCCAAAACTTGTGCCATAAATCCATATCCATACACCATAAATACACCCGAGCCTAAACCTTCAATTTTTTCAAACATTTTTTGCATCTCTTTACTCTTGCAAAAATTTGACACAAGGCTATTCCCAGACTCTCCGATTGTGGTGTTTTTTTGAAACGTTTGATGTTTTTTCTTTTCGTAAAGATCAATATATTTTCTTGCCGATTCCTTTGGGCTAAAATGACTTAAGATTTTTTCTGCGCAACGCCTTGATAAGTCTTTTCGAGATCCATTTTTTAATATCCACAAAATCCCTTCCACTAAATCGTTTGGCTCAAATTTTTTTGCCAAATACCCATCTTCTTTGTGTTCAATAAGCTCCGCCCCGCCCCCACATTCCTCAAAACAAACCACAGGAGTGCCACATGCCATAGATTCACCTATTGTTTTTCCAAAAGGCTCAAGAAGAGAAGGGGCTACAAAAACATCCGATACAGCGTAAATATTTCTTAATATATTTTTATCATGAAGATATCCAAAAGAGACAAATTCCTGAGGAACTGACTTCAGCATAACTTCATCTATTTGACCAAAAAAAAGAACCAAATAGCTTTCTTTGTGCAACATGCTCAAAGCTTCAAAAAAATAGTGCAACCCTTTATGCTCATCCATTAGGCTATGTGCGCCAATAGAAATTATCTTCTTATTTGTAGCAAGACCCAAGGATGATTTTGCTTTTGATTTGTCTAATGGATAATATATTTGTATATCAATATTGTTATGGATTGTTTCTATGTCAAGCCCTCTAAATGCTGCGCTTTCTTTCGCTTTGCGCGAAATCCACTCACTTATCCCAACTACACTTATTTGCTCATTGGCATAAATTTTACGTTTCCTTTCAAGATTCTGATATGTAATATCAAATATTTCCGTGCTCCGCAGTATAGGACATTGGCCACATATATTTTTATATTTATCGCAAGCAAGAGGATGATGACACCCTCCAGTAAATGGAGCAAAATCTCTTATTGTCCAAACAATCGGCCTCCTAATTCTACCCATGTCTTCCACAGAGAGCAATCCTCCAAAAACCCAGTGCATATGCACAATATCAGGATTAATCTCTTCGATTTTTTGAAGCAATGCAGGCGCATCCAAAACAGAGGGCGAGATAAGCCCTATCTCTTTTTGAGGATAAAACTGGATTGGCAAAGTATCGATACCCTGTCTCCACAAAGCTTCCGCATCGCCACAAAACCTAACAATAGACTCGTCATTAATTGTTTGATGTTGCACCAAAACCAAAGAATCAACACCTTGGCAAAGAAGCTCTTTATGCAGAATGAACATCCCTTGGGCGGCCCCACCGTAAAAATCCCAAGTATTTATGTGAAGAACCCTCAACATGCGCCCTTCGAAGAAAGATTTTTATTATTTTTCACAGATAAAAAATTTTCGTCTTGCATTCATAGAAATAATTTCATGCTCATCTAGAAAATCAGAGGATTCAACCTCCCTAGCAATAAAGCCAACACTTTTTAGTCTATCGATAAAATCATCCCCATACTTTCTCACATGGTCAGATTGTCCAAAAGCCTCTAATCTACCCTCGGGTGTTGTAATGGAAAAATCCTCATATGTAGTTTTTAGATCAAAAAGAGGAACCAGAAGAATAGCTTTTCCACTGTGCGTTAAAATTCGATAGAAGTCCCTCGTGCGCATACAAACCTACTCTATTTCCAAAATTACTATCTTTTTTTTATCAATCTGATGACGCTCTATCAACTCTTGACAAATCTGTTCTTCACGCCCAAGCACACTGACAATAATCAAATCGTACTCTAGCGCCAAACCCTGTTTCATGCCATAAACCATCCCATCACATATGTTTTGAAAATTTTGATCAATAAAGCCAACAATAGAATTGGGCATCAAACTCCACAATAGCTTGCCAACTGATCCAAAACCGTACACAAGATATCGTTTGTTTTCTTTTTGCAAATCCTCTATCTTTTCAAGCAGATGGGAAAAACTTTTTGCAAAAAAATATTTTTTATTCAAATCAAAAATCGGATCATAAACAACTGCCTTTTTCTTATAAATTTCTTGCTCATCAGTTTTTTGCGCCATTGCCCATTGATTGTCAGAAAAAAATGTAAAATGAGAATAATTTGGATGCTGCATGACTAAAAATTCAAATATATCTCTAATGTGTGGTCTTAAAAGCTCATCTTCAGAGAGGTCTTTATGCGCAATGCCGTCTGTCGTTTCTCTCTTTTTATTTGCATCAGCATAGGTCCAATTCAGATCATCAAAAATAATATACCCACCATTTTTCAATAGCTTATCTACTAAAAAGAAGGCGGAGCTATCAATGGTCCAGTTTTTTGGGCCATCTATAACACACAAATCATATTTCTGGCGACATGCACCATCGCTAGTATTGCGAAGAATCTCGTCGTGCAAAAACCAATTATATCCCGTTTTCATGCGGTATATACTCACATACTTCTCCAAACCTGTTTTACACAACTGCTCTTGGGCTGAAGGCTTAAAATGATCCTTGACAGAAAGTAGATCGACAGCATCTATATGACCCCTGCCGCCTTCATCTAAAGCGGCAGCCATATAGCATGTTGCCGTTCCGTGAGCTATTCCTAATTCCAGTACATTTTGTATATTATTTTTGATAATGAAGTCATACAAAAAATAAGCGTTTGTCTTGCTAATATAAGGTATGCCATCAACCATTTTCTCAACTTCTTTAAATTGCATTTCTTTCCTCTTTTATTATCACAATATTTATTACCTTAGGCTTTACAAAAAGATACTCTTGTCTATAATAAATTATATTTGCAATCATTCTAGAGAGATATTTTCCCACTTTAAAATTCTTATTTATTTTTTCAGCCCTCCTGTCTTTATAGGACTTTGCCAGGTCAATAGTATTTAAATTTTTATACTTTTTTAAATATTCCATTATGTCTATGGATGTAATGTAGTTAATCATGTCCAGACCCCCTGTGGGTCTGTTTAGTATTTTTAGGTAAAAAGATGCTAATTTTCTATTCATTTTTGGTAAAAATGGCAGCCTATAGTGCGCCTCGTAAAAGCCCCCATAATCAGGAGCAGAAATTCTAATTTTTCCTCCGACTTTTAGGACTCTCAACATTTCATCTAAACATTTTCTAAAGTCTTGAACATGCTCAAGCGTTTGAGCAGACTCAATGTAGTCAAATGTATCGTTCTTAAATGGTAGATTTTCTCCAACACCTTTTATAATTCTAGCTTTCCACTCTTGCGGATAATTTATTTCATCTATTTTCATACCCATATACTTGAGCTTATACTCCTCAGGCTCAATACCATACACATCGTAGCCTTTGCGTAGTCCTGAAAATAAAAAAGTTCCACAACCACAAGCCATATCAAGAATTTTACCTTTGTGGTCACCAAAACTTTCTACTTCCTTCCACCTTAAAGTATCACTAGAATTTAAATCATTGTGCCACCTTAGAGCCAATTGTTTTGCATATTCTTTATTACCTAAACCATAGAACTTCAATCCCTCTTGGTATATATTTTGTTCTAAAAATAATTCTAAATTATGCATCTTTTCTCCAATAAAGCTTTATATGGTAGCTGTAATTTTTGTCTTTAAGACTGTATATTGATCGTTAATTATGTTGTCGTTTATTATTATGGCATAACTCGGGTTCATTGTTTTGAACTCTATATTTCCCCATGCACCACTCAATAGTCTTCTCCACCCCACTCTCAAAATCCTCATCCGCCCTCCATCC
>JACUTV010000187.1 GCA_014859645.1 Campylobacterales bacterium | reverse complement strand
ACCCTTACATGTAAAGCACCCAAAAACTTTGGGGCTTTACATGTAAGCCTCTCTACCCCTTCTTCCACACACTCATTTGTGAGAGGGTGTGTTGAAATTTGCGGGCGGTTTCTTGGATGACGAAGGGGACTTCGTGACACCCTAGCAAACTCCACTCTTTGAGGAGGGTTTGGAGGTTTTCTAGGGTGTGTATTGCCCTGCCCTCACGGTAAAATCCTCCTAGCCACGCCTCTTTTGGGGTGTAGGCTTCATCCCACGAGTAGGGGGAGACGAGCACCAAAAGACCGCCTTCATTGAGCCGTTCGCCGATGGTTTCTAGGAAAAGTTGCGGGGTGCGTAAGCGGTCGATGAGATTGCTACACAGCACCACGTCATAGCCGCTAAATTTGGGCTTAAGATTGCACGCATCTCCTTGAAAAAACCCAACCTTTAGCGCGCCATCTTCAAGCCCAAGCTCTTTTAAGTTCGCGTGGGCACTCGTGCGTAATTCACCCTCGGTTGGCACATGGTACGTTAGCGTCCCTTTTTGTTGAAGCGCTACGCCCACACGGATGAAATTGGCCGAGAAATCAATCCCTTCCACTGCGTCAAAATGTTTCGCCAGTTCAAAACTTGCCCGCCCAACCGAACATCCCAAATCTAGAGCTTTCGTGCGTCCTTTGGCGTAAGGCAAGAGCAGCTCCACCACGTGTTTTGAGAAGTTTGGTACTCCAAAATGCGTGCCACCGTAGTGCATGTCGCAGTACTGGGAAAGAAGCGCATCGGTTTCGTAGATGTTAGTGTTTAGGTGCGTGGGCGCGGGATTGGACGAGTGCACGTAGCGAAAGCCCGCGTGTTGGTAAAAATGCTTGCGAAAGGCGTAGCGCGCGCTAGGCAGGGTTTCGTTGCCAAGGCTTGCAAAACTCCCGCCTTTGATGAGTGCATGACGGTCATCAAAAGTCGGCACGGTAAAGTCATCGTACCACGGGTGCGTCCTAAAGCCCTCATAAGGGTAAATAGGCGTGATGCTCCACTGCCACACATTGCCCCGCACGTCGTAAAAATCCCCAAACGCATGGGCGTTGACCGAAACCGCCGAACCTTTTTTAAGCCCTACATTGGCCTCTTTGGAAAAGGCGTGCGTGAAACGCGCTAGGGCGTAGTATTCATCCTCACTTGGCAAGCGCACCGCTTTTTCAAGGCGCGCGCTTTTCCACGCACAAAAGGCCTCTGCCTCGTAAAAGCTCACTTCCACAGGGTGATCAAGTGGCAGGGCAATCTCACGGCTAATCTGTCGCAACACCCACGCCCCGCCTTTGTTACGCCAAAACTTGGGTGCTTTGGCCTTGGTGAAGCCCAGATATGCCTTGCCTTCTTGGGAAAAATACTCCCCACTCTCGTACGCGCCCGTCTCTACAAACGCTTTAAATTCGCCATTACTCACGAGGGTTTGGCTGGCTTCAAAGTCCACTAGCGTCGCCTCGTGGGTGCCAAATTCGTTATCCCACCCATAATGCGTCGGCGCATCCCAGTTTTCTCCAAGCGTAAACGCCCCGCCCTTTACATGTAAGAGGCTGTTGCGAGGCGCTTCACCCCTACTCTCTTCCATAGGTGCTAAAAATACCCCTTCGTTCAAATGCGCTAGGTCTAGTTCTCGTAGCAACACCGAACTTGTCTCGATGTGAATATTTTGATGCTCAATCCCCATGAGCACCGCCCACATGGGAGAGTTTGGCGTGATAGGTAAGGTAAACTCCAACCCCTCGATGATGCCACCCACAAGTTCTCGCACCCGCTTGCGGTAGGCACGCACTTCCTCCACACTTGGCCATGCGTAATTGGAACTGTTCAAATCATCCCAACTCATCTCGTCCACTCCGATGGCAAAAACAGACTCAAAATGCTCATCCAGGCGTTCTTTGATAACCCCAGCTAAGAGGAATTTGTTCACATAAAACGTCGCCGTGTGCCCGTAGTAAAAAATGAGCGCGTGACGCAAGTGGTTGGGTTGTTCAAAAAAACTTGCGTCATTTTTTAAGAGTCCGTACAAGGCTTCATCTGTGTCAAAAGTGCGGTAAAAATACTCTAAAATCTCTTGGCGTTTTTGGGCAAGGTTTTGCCCGTTAAGTGCAATCGTCATAAGCTTCCTTTTTTTGTTGGATTGTAGCGTATTTCTAAAACAAAAGCGGGTTAAGAAATGACGGCTTTATTTCATTTTTATACATGCTTAAGTTTTAAAAATATGATTTTTTGCCCATCCTGTGGGTCTTTAGCAAGCCTCTTGACAAAACTATTTGTACGCTGTACCATGAATATCACCATTACCTGTACTGACATAAAAGCCAGTCAACGTTGCCCAAGGAGGGAACGATGCGACATCTATTTTCCTTGCTTCTTTTTGCTACAATTTCACTTGCTTCTTCCATCTTACATGTAAGCATTCAAGGCGCCATTTCTCCCGCAAGCGTTGCCCATTTGCAGCACGCTTTTTCCCATGCCAACACCACTAAAGCGTCTTTAATGATTATAGAACTCGACACGCCCGGGGGATTATTTGAGTCCACGAGAGAGATGGTGCAAAAAATCACCAACGCACCGCTTCCTGTGGTCGTCTACGTTTCCCCCAAAGGGGCGCGCGCGGCAAGTGCGGGAACGTACTTACTTTATGCTTCCCACGTAGCAGCCATGGCGCCAGGAACCAATGTCGGTGCGGCCACGCCCGTTTCCATAGGTTCCTCACAAGATGCACTTCCAACTGCCTTGGAAAAAAAGGTGCTTGGTGATGCACGTGCGTATCTTCAAAGCCTAGCAGAACTTCGCGGACGCAACAGCGAATGGGC
>JACUTV010000186.1 GCA_014859645.1 Campylobacterales bacterium | reverse complement strand
TCGAGCGTAAAGGCAGACTACTAAATTTTTATGCTAAAAAATGAGGGCGCTCCTAAAGGATCCGCGCCCTCTAACTTCAAACTCTACTCAAAGCAAAATCCAAACACTCAAAATGTTAATAGAGGTATCAAACTTTTAAAGGAGATACCTATGAAACGAATCAAACTATCGGTGATTGCGGGAGCAATCTTGTTCATGTCACAAAGTGCGGTTGCATACACGAGTGAAGAAATCGACACTATGCTGACTAATTATTACACGGTTGCACAGTGGAATGCGTGGTTGAATAGCAACAAATTTGTGATGGGGTTGTGGGCCGAGGGGGAGGATAGTTCTATTGCACAAGGCGCTATGGCTAACGCAAAAATGTATGGCATCGCAACAGGACAGGGCGCCAACGCTGATGAAGCTGGCGTTGCACAAGGGGCGTTCACCAATGCAGGGAAATGGGCTGTTGTACAGGGCTACAATGCTAGTGGAGGTAATTTTTCTGTTGTGATAGGGGATCAGTCTAGTGGAGGCGAGGGCGTAGTTGCTATTGGTACGAATGTCAAAATAGAAGCGACAGCAACAAATACTATCTCATTCTTTCGGGGCGAAGAAACGCGCTCCAACGTCTTCAATATAGGCAATCGCCGCCTTGTAGGGCTAAGTGTGCCAGTGGATGATACCGATGGAGCAACAAAAGGCTATGTGGATACGCTTTTTGCAAGTGTCGCAGCGGGAGATGGGTCCGGTGCGGATTTATCCAATTATTACAATAAGACAGAAATTCACAATATTATCGACTCAATTGACGGGGGAGGTGGGTCTAGCGGAGGGCTTGGTCTGACCGAAAAACAAGCGGCGGCTCTTGGGGCGACCGACACGGAAGTCAGCCTCACAAAAGCAAGTTCTGTAACTGGAAATGTTCACGGCATTTACATAACGGACACAGAGACAATAATTACGGGCGGTACAACTTCTACCCAAATGACCCTTGGGGATGACACGGTGGATTTTAAGCATGTGGAGAGTGGAAATCCCGTTCGCTTGACAGGCGTGGCTGATGGCGAGGGGGCGTTTGACGCTGTAAACGTGAGACAGATGAATGAAGGAGACGCAAGAACTCTTTCTAGCGCAAATACTTATACAGACGCGAAAGCAAAAGAGACCCTTGAAAAAGCAAACGAAGAAGCGGCTAAAGGCGTAGCTCTTGCTCTTGCCCTCTCTCAACCCCTTTCTTTTCATGGCGGCTCTAATGCAATGGCAATAGGTGCAGGCTCGTACAAGGGTCAAAGCGCCATAAGTTTAAAGTTTGGGAAAGTTGTCAATAAAAATACTTACTGGACAGCGGGTGTGGCGTACAACGGCAGTGATACCGCAGTCAACGCAAGCGTAGGCTTCTCTTGGTAAGGGGGAGGCTTTGAATCGTTTTGAAAAGGCTATTAGGGCTGAAAAAACAGAAAAAAGATGTAGCGTAAAAATAGCTCTCTCCAAAATCAGGGGAGAGCTTAACGCTCAAAATTTTCTAGGTGGGCGAATATGCCCTATAAATGTTAATAGTAGCAAATCAACATAAGGAGACATGCATTATGAAAAAACTACTACAAGCAACCGTTACGGCTTCTTTCCTGCTCACGCCTTTTGTGTGGGCAAATTCAGAAGCATCCACCAGTGTTCGCCAACAAGACAGCCAGTCGCAAACAGAGCGAAAATCAGCGCAAGAAAGCCTACAGCGAAGCGAGACGGAGACCGACACCCGAAACATAGGGCAGGAAAAAAGCGACTCTCAAACAATCACAAAAACCTTAAGCGAGACGCGAACAGCGACGCAGAGCGTGACAAGAACGCAGAGTGGAACGTGGAAGGTAGATATTAACCCTGTTGTTTATTTTTTGAAGCAACTACGCACTATGGGTTGGGATAGGGAGGCTTTTTATCTTTCTCCTGATGATGTTGGAACGTCAGCTTTTGTGGGAGGCAATAGCCGGATTATAAATCTAAATCAAAAGCAAGCGATTGACAATAGCGCCAGTATGCACGGACAACTTTCTAGTTCGCAGGCGGAAAAAGTAAAACGAGCGGTGCAGATTCTTTACGTCACAAGCGTTTTAATCGAAGACGCAATCCTAGTTTTAAACAGCTCACGCGAGGAAATTACGCTTTTGAACGTAGAACAAAAAGCAAAAGAAGCTTTGGAAATTGCCTATGCAGGATTAAAAAGCAAAAACCTACGCTTAGATATTTACGAATGTCGCTATGGTGGCAACAAAGACACCTTTACATGTAATCAGGGCGAATGGGTGTTGCAGATTAATCCCTCAATTCCCCAACTTTTACAGTTTGGCACAGCACGATATAGCGCAAATCGCATAGGCCATGCAACACCTACGCTTTCACTTTCAATTGCAAACAGTGATAGTGATGCAATGCAAATAGCTCTTGCGGATTCTGAAAGCAGGGCGGTAGCAACCATGGTGCGAGACTTCACTAGCCAGTTGCGCAGCAAAGGCCAATCAAAAGTTGCCAACGAGATTGAAACCAAAATGCTAGAAAAAGCAATGACGAGTAACCTTAGCCGAGAAGCATCCAATGTGGTACATGCTATTTCTACGGGCAACCCTTTGGCCGTCTTGAAAATTTTTGGTTAGAATGTTTCACTTTAAAAAAAAGGCGGGAAATGAAAATAATTCGAGAAGGTAAAAAAATACTAATAGACGCAGAGCTTAGTCCTTTTGCGCAAAGTATGATTGAACTTTTTATGCGGTATAAGGAAGAGGCGGTGCTAGAAAGGCAAAAAGAAAATGCGCGCGCGATTGTTGCTTTTCTAAACCGTTTTAGAAATGAGTTA
>JACUTV010000005.1 GCA_014859645.1 Campylobacterales bacterium | reverse complement strand
GGCGCTAATAGCCTCTAGCAGTTGGGTGTGCAAGGGGGTTTTGGGCGCGAGGGCGTAGTAAGCCCACTTTCCCTCACGCTCTACACTAACAAAACCCGCTTTTTTCAAGATGGCAAGGTTGGTAGAAAGGCGCGCTTGGCCCATTTGAAGGCTGTGTTCTAGCTCACACACGCAACTTTTGCCGTGTTTTTGCAAAAACGCCAAGATATGCACCCGCGTTTCGTTACTCACCGCAGCGGTGATGTCGATAAATCCTTCCATCATTTTGCTCCAAACCAATGTCTTGTGCGGTTGGCGATGCCCACAAGAGCGAGCATGAGAGGCACTTCTACGAGTACACCCACGACGGTCACGAGGGTTGCGCCTGATTGCAAGCCAAAGAGGGTGATGGCCACAGCCACGGCCAGTTCAAAAAAGTTACTCGTCCCAATCATACTCGCGGGTGCTGCGATATTGTGGGGAAGGCTCCATACTTTTGCCCAACCGTACGTAATGTAAAAGATAAAAAACGTTTGCAAGGTGAGCGGGATGGCGATGAGCAGTACATGCAAGGGATTGCCCAAGATGACATCCCCTTGAAAGGTAAAGATGATGACAAGGGTGAGTAACAATCCCACGACGGTAATGCCGCTAAATTTTTTGACAAATACGTCCTCAAAATACGCCAATCCGTAGCGTCCGATGACGTAGCGTCTGGAAAGATACCCGCCTACTAAAGGGATGACCACAAACAAAAAGACCGAAAGTAACAAGGTGTTGTAAGGCACAAACACATCGCTAATGCCAAGCAAAAACGCGACGATAGGCGTAAAGGCAACGAGCAAGATGAGGTTGTTGACCGCCACTTGCACAAGGGTGTACGCGGGGTCGCCTTTGGTGAGATGGCTCCACACAAACACCATGGCCGTACACGGCGCGGCTCCTAGTAAAATAGCACCCGCGAGGTACTCGTTGGCAAGCGCTTCAGGGAGGAGGGCACTAAAGATGACTTTGAAAAAGAGCGCGGCGATGAGGTACATACTAAAAGGCTTGATGAGCCAGTTAATGGTACATGTAATGATGAGCCCTTTGGGTTTTTTGCCCGCTTCCAAAATGCTAGCAAAGTCGATTTTGAGCATCATGGGGTAAATCATGAGCCAAATTAAAAGCGCCACAGGGATGGAAACGTTGGCGTATTCAAAACGGCTCAGGGTTTGAGGGATGGCGGGAAAAAACTGACCGATGGCCACACCCGCCACAATACACAGTGCTACCCATACCGTGAGGTAGCGTTCAAAAAAGCCGATGCCGCCAGAGGGCTGGGCGTTGTTTTCCATGAAATTGTCCTTACATGTAAAGAAATGAAACTGATGGAACTATATATCAACATATCTTAATATATACTAAACGTTAGTAACCGTTTTGTTATAAAACGGGCGTAAGATGCACGTAATTCTTTACAAGAGACGGGGAATGAATCTTAGCTATCCGCACGCACGTAGAAGACTTTTTGGTACTCTTTTCCAAAGGGGAAATCGCTCAAAACGCCCCTAGCGAGTGGAAATTTGGACGGTAGTTTACACCAGTCCCAAGAGTGCTACTAAGAGAACGGGTGGGGTGATAACTAGCCCCACTTTCATGTATTCCCACCAACTGATGTTTACCCCTTTTTGCGCGCCAATACATGCAACCACAACAAGGTGGCAAGGGAGCCAATAGGCGTCATTTTTGGCCCAAGGTTACACCCTAAGATGTTCGCGTAAGCCAAGAAGGTGTCGCCCGTGGTTTGGATGGCGATGTCCATGAGCATGATGGCGGGCAGGTTGTTCATGACCGAGCTTAACACGGCTGCTAAAAAGCCCGTGCCTAGCACATGGGCGGTGTGTCCAAACCCTTTAAACCACAACAACAATTCCGCGATAGTATCCGTCAACCCTGCGTTTTTAAGCCCAAACACCACCACGTACAATCCCACGCTAAACCAGATAATCTGCCACGGCACCGCTTGCAAAATAGCCTTTGCTTGGACGGCTTTAAGACGCACCGCAAGTCCTAAAAACACCAGCGCGCCCCCAAGGGCAAAGAGTGAAACGGGAAGCCCTAGTCAATCGCCCACCGTGACCACCCCAAGTACCAACGCCGCACCCGCTCCAAGCAACGCCGAAGTGCCAATAGGCAACCCCAAAGGCCGCCACAAAATGAGCACTAATGTCACCCCAAACACGCCCAATGCCACCACGTTAATCCTTTACATGTAACGGAAAATGAAACGCTAACACAAGAACTCTTAAAGTGTGTACGCGGACATATAAAGAACCTTATAATCAACTTTTTACTACAATAAAGGACATTAATTTCAAAATGAAATTTTTTTGATGCATTTCCCTCTTCGTTGCTAAAATTGCTTACATGTAATAAAAACGGGAGGGTAAAATGACACACTGGATGGGGAAAAATCAATCCATGGCGACACCACACCACAGCGTATCTTACAAAGCAATCGACCTGTTTGCGGGTATCGGAGGTATTCGTTTGGGCTTTGAAAAAGCCTTTGGCGACGCACTCGAATTTGTGTTTGCCTCAGAAATTGACAAGTTTGCACGCCAAACGTATGCAGCAAATTTTAACGACATGCCACACGGAGACATTACATGTATTGATGCGCAAAGCATTCCTGCCCACGATATTTTGCTTGCAGGGTTTCCGTGCCAAGCCTTTAGCGTGGCAGGCCACCGCAAGGGTTTTGAAGACACGAGAGGAACCCTTTTTTTTGAGATCGCGCGTATTGCTTCACACCATCGCCCTAAGATGATTTTTTTAGAAAACGTCAAAGGCTTCAAAAACCACGACGGAGGCAAGACCTTTAGTGTCGTAAAACAGACGCTAGAAACCTTGGGTTACAACGTATTTACAAAAGTGCTCAATGCCAAAGCGTATGGCGTTCCTCAAAATAGAGAAAGGATTTATATTGTTTGTTTTTTGAATTATGAGAGTGATTTCGTCTTTCCTGTGCCACTCAAAAAAGAGGTGAGAGTTTCTCATATTTTAGAAAAAAAGGTGGATAAAAAGTACACCCTCTCAGACAGACTTTGGGCAGGGCATCAGAAACGAAAACAGGCGCACAAAGAAAAAGGAAACGGTTTTGGGTATTCTCTTTTTGATGGCGCCTCACCTTACACAAGCACGATTTCTGCGCGCTATTATAAAGATGGCTCAGAAATTCTCATTGCGCAACAAGGACAAAATCCTCGAAAACTTACACCGCGTGAAGCGGCAAGATTGCAAGGGTTTGGGGATGAATTTAACATTGTTGTGAGCGACACACAAGCGTATAAACAATTTGGCAACAGCGTGGCGGTTCCTGTTATTGAGTCCATTGCTGTGTTGGTGCGAAGCGTGCTTGAGGGCTCGAAGAAAGGGGAGAAACCTGCTTCTTATGCTTTTGAAAAACTTGCTGGGTAGGCCTACGTGATGTTAGATTTTGGAAAATTAGATGCGTATATAGCGGGCGTTGCTTTAAAGCGCATCAGTCAGGTTGAGTGCGAGGAGAGGTATTCAAATCAACATGAGTTAAACGGCGTAAAAGAGATGAGAAAGCTTTTTGGCACCACCAAAAAAATCTACCCGACACGCTTTATGCGCCTTGAAGATGACGAAGAAAAAAGTGGCGAGTCTTACGGAGACATGACGTGGTATGATGCAAGGGAAGCCCACCCAACACGAACCGAATACCGTTTTTATTATCAAAAAAATGTTGCTATTGAAAGGGCAAGCCCAGAAGATGTGCTTGGGATTATTTTAAAAAAAGATGGACATGTTTTGTTTGTAACTGCGCCCAAAGGAAGCCAAGCAGAAGCCGAACTGTTTGAGCTTTTTGGTAGCGCGCTTGGGGCGTCTTTTTCTGTTGTCGATTTTGAAGAAAAAGGTACTACGTTAACCCTTGCTAGGCGGATGATTCTTGAAGCACTTGGGATTGAAAGTGTTGCGCAAGACGCAAAAGACTATTTGGGCTTCATTGAAAAAAAGCTAGGCAGTCTTTCTTTTCCAAACACAAAAACCTTTTCTAGGCTAGCCCGCGAAGCCTTTGGCCGCACAGAAGGACTTTGCGCGGATGAAAGATTGATTTACTGGTGGAGCACAGAAGAGATAATGTTCAAGCAACTTGAAAATGTTGAGATTGAAAGCAGGCTTAAAAAAGGCTTCCGCGACGCGGATGATTTTTTAACATTCTCACAATTTGTTCGACAACGAAGAAGCTCTAGAGCAGGAAGTGCGCTAGAAAACCACCTCAGTGAAATTTTTGAGACAGAGGGTGTGATGCATTCCCGTGGGAAAAAGACAGAAGGAAATAAAAAACCAGATTTCATCTTTCCTTCCATTGAAAAATACCATGAGGCGGGGGTTCTCGCGGAGAGATTGGCTATGCTAGGTGTTAAAACAACGTGTAAAGACAGGTGGCGACAAGTGCTAGCAGAAGCAGACAAAATACCTACCAAGCACCTTCTTACGCTTCAACCAAAAATCTCCACTAACCAACTTGATGAGATGTTTGGAGCGCATCTTCGTTTGGTGATTCCTTTGGAATTACAAGAAAGTTATTGTGATGGCGTGAAAAGAAAAATGTTAAGTCTTGAAGATTTTTTGGAGTATGTGAAACACCTGTAACATGCGGGTTAAAAGCACTGTGTGAGTCCCTTACATGTAAAGAAAATCCGTGCTAACACAAGAACTCTTAAAGTGTGTATTTATGGTATCATTTGCCTTTAATCACTACTTTTTGAAGGAAGGCTATGCGTCGTGAACCCCTTGTGTTGGCTACTATGTTGGGCGTGGCTGTGTATGCTACCTTTGTACTGTTTCAGGGGTATTTGGGGAGCTTTATCATCGCGATGGTGTTGGCTACGGCTACGCACAGCTTTTATGTGAAAATTTGTAAATATGTTAGAAATCCCGTGGTGGGCGCGGTGGCGATGTTGCTACTCATGATGGTTGTGCTGTTTGTGCCTTTGGGGTACTTGGTTTTTAAAAGCGTGGCTTTGGCGTCGCAGATTGACCTAGGGTTGGTGCAAGCGCGCGTGGTGGAAGTGGCGAAGCTAGGCGAAGACCTTTTGGCAAGAACGCCTGGCATCCAAGAGCGCGTGATGGAGTTTTACACCAACCTTGACCTTGCGTCCATTAGTAAAACCATTTTTGGGTACGTGGGGCTTATTACCGCCAAAAGTGCTTCGTTGGTGAAGGACACGCTGTTTATCATTTTGTTTTACTTTTTCTTGCTCATTTACGGCAAAGAGATGGTGCATTATGTCTTTAAAACTGTGCCGTTGTCTCAAGCCAACACCGATACCCTCATCAAAGAAACCTCCATCACCGTGCGGTCGCTTTTTTATTCACTCTTTATTACAGCGTTTTTACAAGGGGCGTTGTTTGGGATACTTGTCTTTTTCTATGACCTAAATGCCCTCTATTTGGGACTGCTTTATGGGATTGCCTCGATGATTCCTGTGGTGGGCGGGATGTTGGTGTGGATTCCTGTGGGGCTGTACGCTTATTTGAACCTTTCTACGTCCGCGGCGGTGGTCATTGCGCTGTATTCGGCTCTTGTGTTAGGGACATTAGTAGATAACTTCGCCCGTCCTGTGGTGGTGAGTTGGGTCAACAAACACTTGCTTGGCCAAGCGCGGGGCATGAACGAAGTACTCGTCTTTTTTGCCATGATTGCCGGGATTGGAATGTTTGGATTTTTTGGTATCATTTTAGGCCCAACCATTGTGGCCATGTTGCTCTCGCTCATGCGACTGGTGCAACTGTACCAAGCAGAATAGACTACGATAAAGGAAAACCATGCGTGTGATGTGTCCCTATTGTTTTAGCCTCAATAACGTCCCTCAAAAAGAACACTATGCCAAGGCCAATTGCGGCAAATGCCAAGAGTCACTGCTGTACACGGGGGTGTTAGAACTGTTTTCAGAAAATTTTGATGAGGTGGTAGAAAACTCTCAAATCCCTGTAGTGGTGGACTTTTGGGCGCCGTGGTGCGGGCCGTGCAAGGTGATGGGCCCCGCCTTTTCCAAAGCGGCGGAACACTTTCCCCTCAAAGCGTTGTTTGCCAAAGTCAACACCCAAGACGAGCAGTGGCTGGCTCAGCGTTTTGACGTGCGCTCCATCCCTACGCTCATCGTGTTCAAAGAAGGCAAAGAGCTTTACCGCATGTCGGGCGCGTTAAAAGAAGCGGCAATCGTGAGCTTAACACAAGGGTTTGTCGGCTAGTTTGGAATTTTGATAGCCTCTTGCGAAAAGCAGATTTGCAAGGATTCTGAAGGGTAAAATGGCCGCGATTTAAACACTTCAAAAGGCTCGATACACTCGATAAGTTGGCTTCCTACTGCCACTTTCACAGAAACCTCGTCACTTTTGGTCAGATGAAGAATTTCCCGCACAACGCCGTTGAGGCAAATGTGCGTGGTTGTGTTGCAACAGGCCATTTTTTGAGAAAAGATTTCAATCATGCGTGGGTTGATGGCGACGCCCCGTTTTTCGCCGATGCGCCAGCTTTTGGGAAGAGCCATGGACTCCGTGGCGTTAAAACGGTAGACCAAAGATTCTCCCTCTTCGTGCCATTTGCCGACGATGAGGTTGGTTGTGGAAAACTCCATCATGCGCCCAAAATGCAAGCCCAGTTTACGCGTGGCGATGGAAGAGAGCCAATCAAGGTCATGACTGGCGATGATGATAGTACTTTTCCACACTTCGTGGGCGTGCAAGATAGCTTCGGTAAACACAGGAATCCCGCTGATGTCTAGGCTATTAGTCGGCTCATCCAGTAGCAAGGTTTTGGGGCGCAAAATAAGGCGCGCCGCAAAAGCTACCCGTTGGGTTTCCCCACTAGAAAGCTCATGCCACGAACGTTTGAGAAACTTTTTGGGTAACAATCCCACCAACTCTAGCGCTTCATGAAGGCGCATGGTTTCGTCTTCTTTGATGCCGTGTGCTCGCAATCCAAACAGCAGGTTATCTTTCACGCTACGCTTAAGAAGGTACGGCTCAGGCAGTAAGATACCAATCTCACGCCTTACATGTAAGGGTAGATTTTGAGGCGCGTAATTACGGTAATACACCTCACCCTTGTCAGGGGTTTCTAAAAAAGCAAGGTGGCGCAACAAGGTGCTTTTGCCACTGCCGTTAGAACCCACAAGACCGATGATTTCGCCCTCGTAAAGGGTGATGTCTTTGATGTCAAGGACGGGTTTGTGGCCGTGATTTTTTTGCAAGGAAGTGATGGTGTAAAGGGGCTGTTGCATTAGTACTGCCTTGCGTTTTTGCGAAGGACATTGAGGGAAAGATTGACCAAAAAGGCGATGCCAATGAGCACGATGCCAAGGGCGATGCCCATGGAAAACATCCCTTTGCTGGTTTCTAGGGAGATGGCGGTGGTGATGGTGCGGGTGTGGTACTTGATGTTGCCGCCAATCATCATAGCCACACCCACTTCGGCGATGACCCGTCCGTAGGCCGTGACGGCGGCGGCTAAGAGTCCGTGGCGCAGTTCCCAGACCACATTTAAGACCATTTGGGCGGAGGTAAGGCCAAAGGAGCTTAGCGTGTAGTACAGCTTGCGGTCCATCCCTTCGATGGCCGAAGCGGTTAGGGAAACAACAATAGGAAGGGCAAGGATGGTTTGGCCGATGATGATACCTTCCATCGTAAAGAGCAGTCCAAACTCACCCAGCGGGCCGCGTGAAGAGATAAACGCGTAGACCAAAAGGCCGATGACAACGGTGGGTGTGGCAAGGAGCGTGTCGGAGATGAGGCGGAGGGTTTTGCGAAAGGGAAAATCAAAAAAGCCCAAGATGAAGCCTAGGGGAAAACCGATGAGGATGGTGAGAATGATAGAGATAGTCGACGTGCGAAGGGTGACATCGATGGCAGAAATGGTCTCCACGTCCAAATGCACCAACAACCAAAACGCCTCTACCACTCCTTGTGTAATAAATTCCATGCCCGCTCCGTTTTTAATCTCGCCCTAGAGTTCTACTGGATGTGCAATTTCATCTTGACTTTCGTGGTAAAGAAAAGCTACCATTCGAATGTTCTAAACTTGCATAATCGAAGGAGGATTATCCTATGTTTTCAGTAAAACCTCGCTTAAGAGGCCGAATTTTAGGGGCGTTGCTACTTGTTGGAGCGGTGCTAAATGCCGCGGAACTCAAGATGGCGACTACGACTAGTACGGACAATACAGGTTTACTTGATGTGTTGGCACCGTTGTACAAAAGTGACACGGGCGTAGACCTCAAGTGGATCGCCGTAGGTACGGGAAATGCCCTCAAACTTGGGGAAAATTGTGATGTGGACGTGCTGTTTGTGCATGCTCCTGCATTGGAAAAAAAGTACGTGGCGGATGGCTTTGGGGTAGACCGAAAACCCGTCATGTTTAACGACTTTGTTATCTTGGGCGCACCAGAGTATAAGGCAAAATTTGCGGGTAAAAGCATCGAAGAGGCCTTTAGTATCGTTAAAAAAGAGCAGATTAAGTTTGTGAGTCGTGGGGATAATTCAGGTACCCACTCCAAAGAAAAAAGCGTCTGGAAAGCTGCTGCTGGGGCTGTTCCTGAGCGCGAACCTTGGTACATTGAAGCGGGACAAGGGATGATTGCGACCATTAACGTGGCTATGGAGCAAAAAGGCTTGACCTTAGCAGACCGCGGCACGTTCATCAAATACGAATCCACCCACAAAGGCAATCCGCCTCTTGTCATCGTGTTTGAAGGCGATGCGAACCTCAACAACTTCTATTCTGTCATGGCTGTAAACCCTAAAAAATGTGCCAACGCAGACTATAAAGGCGCGACAGAGTTTATCAACTGGATTGTCTCACCTAAAATCCAAAAAGCTATTGGTGAATTTACACTCCTCGACAAACAACTCTTCACTCCTGACGCGGCAACGCGCAAAGAGTAGTTTTTTTGGCTTAGAAATGTGTCCAAAAGGCATATTTCTAGGCTACTGTTACATGTAAACATTTTTGGACACTTCTTACCGTTGATTGCATTGTCCTATTGCGCTCTTGTGCCGTTCGCTGGAAAATAGGATAGGTTACTCCCCGTAATGCGACCACATGCGGTGGATTCTCACAACCTTGTCTGCCTCGCGCACTTCGTAGACGATGCGGTGTTGGATGTTGATTCGTCTAGAGTAGGCACCGCTTAGGTTTCCTACGAGTTTTTCAAAAGGTGGTGGGGTTTGAAAGGGGTCTTTTTCGAGAATCCCAATGAGCATTTGCGCTTTGTCGGCGAGGTTTGCACGCGAGAGCTTTTTGGCATCTTTGAGCGCCCATTTGCTGTAAAGAAGGGTGTATTTTACCATGCGAGCGTGTCGCTAAACTCTTCATCATCCGCTTGCATGGATTCTTGGATAGAACGAGCGAGACCGGGTACTGCATTGAGATAAAGGGTTTCTTGGATGGCATTCCAATCTTCTTGCGCGAGCATGACGACGTTGTTTCTTTTGCCGGTAATGAGAACAGGTTCATGGGTTTGTGCAGTTTCGTCCATAATACTGTAGATATTGGCTCTAGCTTGGCTGACAGATACGATGCGATTCATGGTAAATCCTCATAAGTTTTTTACATTGTACCATATAGCGTACGCTTTTTGACAGCTAGTTTTGCTAATGAGATTTTTAATATCTATTAAAAAGCGTTTTGGACGCTACTATAACCTTTATATGTAATCTAAAAGTACACTTTTCCACTGTTGATAGCCTTTGGCATTTAAATGAATGCCATCGTAAGTAACGTCTTCATTAAGAACCTCTTCGGGTGTAAGAATTTGATTAATATCGATAAAAATAATTCCATTTTTTTCGCATTACGTTATGTGTTATAGAGCCTCCTGGCATGACCACTGAAAATCCATCTTTTTTGTAGGCTTTATGCGACACATAAAGCCTATCGTATTTTGAATAGCTGATTTTTGGAGTCACTATGTCAAAAACTTTGTAAGTAGAACGTTTTTTAGTGCATTGAGAATTACTGCCATACCGAACTACCCTACATGTACCGCTAGCCACATAGCCAAAGGTTTTTCGGACGTGTCCATCACTTGATGGGGCGTGTTGGCGGGGATGAGTAAGGTGTCACCCGCTTTTAAAAGGTGCGGTTCTTCTGCTATAGTGAGTGTTGCTTCCCCTTGGAGCAAGGTGACCCATTCGTCTTCGTTTTGGCAAAAAAGGTCACTTTGAAAGTGAGGTGGCGAGACGATGTGAAAGATTTTAGTACTAGGACGGGAGAGTAGGGTGGTGGTGTGTTCTTCGTTGTTTAAGTGGGGCGTGGGGGCAAGAAGGTTGTACTGGACCATTTGTTTCCTTTTTGCGCCATCTTACCCCATTTTTTCCCTACATGTAAAGAAAGTGCTTGCCCCCTAATAGCAGGAGACAAGCAAAAGATTAAAAACTGTAACGCACGTTGGCGTAGTAGTTTCGCCCTTCTTGGGGGTAGCCGTAGCTGTAAACATAGTCTTTGTCAAAGAGGTTTTTCACACCCGCTGAAAGTTCCAAATCTTTCATGACACGGTAGGCAATCTTGAGGTCCATGAGGAAAAATTCTTTGGTTTTGTAGTCGCTGTAAATGGCTTCACTACGCACATATCGTTCACTCTCGTAGCGGATTTGAGGGATGATGTCTAGCGCAGCTAAGGGCGAATACTTAGCCCTTGCGACAAGGCTGTGTTTGGGAATGTCACTCACGTAAGGGTTGTTCATATTGTCTTTCACTTCCGCGTCAATATAGGTGTATGCCACACTGCTTGAGAGGGCGTCGGTCCAGTAAGAGTCTAGCGAAAGTTCAACCCCTTTGTGCTCCTCTTTGCCGATGTTTTGTGACTGAGAATATCCCCCGCCAATGTTGACTGATGCGATAAAATCATCCGAATAGCTCAAGAAAATAGCCCCTTTTAAAAGGTGTTCATTGTTGAGTTTATGTTCTACCCCCACTTCATAGTTGAGGGATTTTTCAGCTTTAAGGCTAGGGTTTGGTACCGTTGTGTCAAAACGTGTAGAGTAGCGTTCGGTCAATGTGGGCATGTTGCTTTTTCTAGCAATGCTCCCGTAAAGCATGGTGGCGTCGCTGAGGGTGTAGTACAGTGCGGTCGCTGGATTAAGGGCGTCTGAGTCGTACTTGGGGTGTTCGCCTTCTACGTAGGTGCGCGTAGCATCGCGGTACTGGGCTTTTTTTACCTCATTTTTATCATAAGACGCACCCACGACCCATGTGAGGGCATCGGTTGCTTTGAGGGAATATTCAACACCATAAGAGCGTGTAGTCCCTGAGGTTTTGATGTCTGCATTTGGAGAATTTGAGCTAATGTCTTTATGATAGTCGTTCTTTTGCGAGACGGAAAATTTGAGTAGTTGGACGGCAGAGAGCTGGATGCCAAGCTCAATATTTCCTCCTAGGGTGTAATCATCGTACTCAGAAGTATCCTGGGGCGTCGTGGCGGTTGCAGAAGCTGGCAAATTGCCATAGTTTTCCATTTTGTTGTAAAACTCATCTCTGTAAAAGCGTGTTTTGAGGGTAACCATGTTGCCTAAAGCGGTTTTAGTGATGGCATAATAACTTGTCTTATCCCAATCTGGCCAACGCCAATGACGGTTTCGCATGCCCGCGCCCACAAAAGGTGCGGTCAAATCACCCGCGTAATAAGGTTGCCCTTTTTCGCCCCGTTGCACGATGTAGTTAAAGGAGTATTCGTCTGTATCGTTGGGCGTGTAGCCGACTTTGAGGTTGAGTTTACGGTCTTTGTTGTCAGAATTGGTGCGTTTTTTACCTTTTTGATGCCCGTTGTCGGTAAAGTCTTTTGAAAGATTAAAATAGTCCCGTTGGTAATTGGAGAGTGAAAACAACCCATAAAAGGTGCCTTGGTTGGTGCCTAGAGTGAGATACTCCTCATGCCCGTCTCCGCTAAAAATACCAGCACCCACCTCTCCTTCAAAGGTTTTGCTAGGTTTATTAGTGACGATATTGACTGCCCCACCGATGGTGTTTGCTCCGTACATGGGGGACGTGTAGCCTTTGGAAACAGAGATTTCAGCGATGTCGTAGGTGGTAAATCTACCAAGGTCGGTTTCACGGTTATACGGCACGTACACAGGAATGCCGTCCACAAAAACAGGCACACGACTCTTTTTAAACCCGCGCACCCGTACGTCCATCTGATTTTTAGCGCCCGAGTGGTCTATAAAAACACCGGGGATGTGTTGCAAGGCTTCCACGATGGTTTTGCTCTCAGTTTCTTTTATCACTTGAGCATCGATGACTTCCGTTGCCTTGTTTTGACTGATATCCGTTTGGGACACCACTTCTACCCGCCCTAATTCGTACACATTGGCTTGCAATGCCGCTGCGGCAATGATGCTCCCTAGAAACACTCTTTTCATTTACTCTCCTTTTAGTAGGTGTTGAATTTCTGTATCGCTTAAGCTTACATGTAAAAACAGTTCATAAAATTCTCTGATTTCTTTGTCAATAACAACAGGAAAATGTTCGGGATACAATACATAGTGCATCCATACAACCCCCAAAAATCGTACCAGTGAGGGCGGTCGGCTCAGCCACGCAAAAGGAGAAGAGGGCACGAGGTAAATCTGTCCTTGTTGGTATGCGGTGAGGTTGTGCCACGGATGCGTGTCGTTTAAGCTCTCAAAAAAGCTTTTTTCTCGCACAAAGATAACATCTGGGTCGTACATGTAAAGCTTTTCAAGGGTTATTTTTTCCCGCTTGTAGTTTCCTTCTGGTGTGTTGGGGCAGACATGAACATTGACTCCACCTGTGAAAGAGATGATTTCAGACTGGCGGTCGTTGGAGCATTCGGTATTTAAGCCATCTTGCCCTTGAGCAAAAAAGACCCGTTTTCGTGGGCGCTCTCCTAAGGTTTCAACACTTTTTTCCACACGCGCAAGATTGGCTTCTCCGTACGCGACAAGGGTTTGTGCGCGCGCTTCTTCCTTGAGGTAGATTCCCGCCACCGTGAGTGCTTCAAGACTATCGCGCAGGGTGTTTTGGCGTATGTATACCACAGGAATATCAAAGGTATTTAAGGTTTTTTCAAAATCCCCAGCACTTTGGTGGCTTGTGTCCCACGCAAAAACGATATTGGGTTTTAAAGAGAGAATTTTTTCAAGATTGGCGTGGTTGCCTCCACCAAAAAAGCCACCCAACACAGGAAGGGTTTGTATGTAGGGCAGCATAAAGCGTTTTTCTACTTCTAAGAAATTGTAATTAACCCCTACCATTTTTTCGGGTGCCAAGGTGTACAGCAACACCATCATGGGTGGAGATGCAGAAAAGGCTTTGGTCACATGCACAGGGACAGGCACGGTTCTTCCTAGCATATCCGTTTGGGCACAAAGGGCTGTGGAAAACAGTAAAACAGACAAAACCAAGACTAAAATGCGCATGGGGTTTCCTTACATGTAAAGCCTAGTGGCAAGAGATGGCGTGTCCCTCGAAGGTCAATGACCACTTGGGATTCTACGCCGTAGATGGCGTGAATGCGGTTGGCGTTGATGACGGATTCGGGCATCCCGTAATCTAGCACCTTTCCTTCATGAATCCACACTACCGCATCAGAAATGCGCAAAGCATGGTCAGGGTGATGGGTAGTTTGGACGATGGCGTACCCTTCTTGTGTCAAGGTTTGCAACGTGTCAAGCAGACGCATTTGATTGCCAAGGTCAAGTCCCGTCACAGGCTCATCCATGACAATCAGCGCGCTTTGTTGTGCCAACGCCCGTGCGATGAGCACCAGTTGACGTTCTCCGCCACTGAGGGTGCGGTAAATCCTGTTTTCAAAATGCGCAATGCCTGCCCGCTCCAAAGATGCCCGCGCGATTTCTTTATCTTTTTTGGTGTAACTAAGGCCAAAAGAAGCGGCGTGAAACCGTCCTGTGAGGACAATGTCTAGCACGCTAAAATCAAAAGGCACAAAGGTGCTTTGAGGTACGTACGCTAGCAATGCCGCGCGCTTTTTCGCCCGAAGATGTTTCGCCTCACTCTCTTGGATGTGTATTTTGCCTTTGTAAGGAAGCAATCCGACGATGGCTTTAAGGAGGGTGCTTTTTCCGCTTCCATTGGCACCTAGGAGGGAAAGAATCTCTCCTTTTTTTACATGAAACCCCACCTCACTTAAGACAGTTGTTTCGCCATAACCACAAGAAACTCCTTCAAGTCTTAACATGGCCTACCGCCGTGCCGTGTGTTGAAGTGCGAGGATAAATACGGGGATTCCAATCAGCGCTGTTAAGATACCAAGGGGCACTTCAACACTAAAAACACCTCGTGAGAGAGAATCTACAACGAGTAAAAACACCGCACCCAAAAGGGCACAAAAGGGAAGCAACACCACGTGGTTTGCTCCCACCAAAAAGCGTGCAATGTGAGGCACCACAAGCCCAACCCAACCGATGATACCTGCAAGCATGACGCTGATGGCACTGAGTAAGGTAGCAAGAACGATGAGAATAAAACGGATTTTTTCTACCGAAACACCCAAGGCTTTGGCGTCTTCTTCTCCGAGGCTTAGCACGTTGATGTGTTTGCTAAAAGCGATGAGAATCAACATGGAAACAACCATAATAGGAGCTGCCACTTGCACTCCCTGGATGTTCACCAGTGCCAAAGAGCCCATGAGCCAATAGACGATGGAAGGCAAGGCATTGTAAGGGTCAGCAATGTATTTGACTAAAGAGAGCAATGCACCAAAGAGCGAAGAGCTAATCACGCCACCAAGTACGAGCATCAAGACCGTGTTGTTTTTCCCATAAAACTTAGCAATACCTAGCGCCACAAACACGGCTACAAACCCAAAGCCAAAGGCCCAGAGTTGCACCACATAAGGGGCATGCCCGCCTAACATCCCAAGGGCCGCGCCAAAAGAGGCGCCTGAGAGTACGCCCAAGATGCCTGGTGAGACGAGGGGGTTAACAAAGATACCCTGAAACACTGCTCCCGAGACAGAAAGTGCTGCCCCAATAAGCACAGCAGCAACAATGCGAGGCAGACGAATATCATATAAAATCGTAAAGGCGGCATGAATGTTTTCAAGCGCCAAAGCGTCGTAGTCTAACCCAAGTCCATAGCGTACCACGTGGTAGTATTGGGCAGTGGAAATGGGATAGTGTCCTATCCAAAACGCACCAAGAATACAAAAACAGAGCAAAAGTGTGATGCCTAAAAACAAGAAAACCTGCTTAGCAGTAGGGGCGAACGTCGTCATTAAACCTCCGTAAAAATGTACTGTTGGTAAGAAAATTTGTCCCTAAAGGTTTAAACACAACGGTGACGTTTTCAAGGTGTTCTTTGATGTTTCGCAGTTTGGCGATGCACGCTTCTTCGTTGCCAATGATGCCGCAATGAAACATTTTTTCACCGTCAAAAAAAACATCTCTTTGCGTGATAAGGGATTGGTATTTTTGAGGGTCGAAACGTGGCGCGACACCAAACGAAGAAGCAGCGCGCATGGACTTTGCAAAATGGTCAAGTGCAGGGCGCGCAAAGGCGAGGGCTTGTTCATGGTCGGGGTCAATGCATAAGGTGCGCAAAAGGATGACGCGAGGTTTTACGCCCGCAAGGGCTTCGTACGCTTCACACGCATACGCACACTCTTCAAGGGTTGCCCCTTGGGAAAACATCAAGCCAAAGCCTTTTTGGGCGGCAAATATAACAGTTTCCAAAGAGGAAAAGGTCGCGATATAGGTGGGTATGTCCTCTTGGATGGGTTTGGGTTGAATGTTTGTTGCTTCAAAGTCAACAAAGATGCCCTTAAATGTTGTGGGCGAAAGGTCGTTGAGGAGACGTTCTATGGCGCTTACACACTCAAACATTTTAGGCCGTAAGTTTTGGATGGTGACGTCAAAATGTTTAGCATCGGGCGCAAATGCCCCTTTAGCAAAGCCAAGGTTGAGTCTTCCTTTGCTTAAAATATCGAGCATTGCAATCTCTTCGGCAAGACGGATAGGGTCGTAAAAAGGTGCTAAAAACCCCGCACATCCAAGCCTAACACGTTGCGTTATGGCGATGGCATAGGAGAGCAAAAGAGTGGGGGAGGGGCAAAGGCTGAAGTTGTTAAAGTGATGCTCGCCAAACCACACATGGTCAAAGCGTAACGCATCTGCTAAAGCAACCAACTTTAGTTGGTCGTCGATAGCTTCTTTTTGTGATCCCATAAAACGTTCAAACAAACAAAACAGCCCGTAATGCATCGCAACAAAGCCTCTCTTTTTAGGTCGTAGTATTTTAAAATAATCACGCATCCCCTAACAAAAAACACCCCACATAGTCTATGGCAAGATATGTGGGGTATATCTTAAGAAAAGGATAGGGGAAGTCTACCGTAATATATTTTAAAATACAACGCTAAGGTGATTAAAAATTGACCCCTAGGCGTGATTTGGCTATACTTCGTCCAATAACAGCATAAAGGAACACCATGCTTGAAGCGCGATTGTGGATGACAAAGAGCGATAAAAACTACCTTGGCCGTGGGCGGATTGAGCTTTTGGAACAAATCCGACTCACAGGTTCCATCCACGCAGCCGCTAAAGGAATGAAGATGAGCTACAAAGCAGCGTGGGACGCAGTGGATGCCATGAACAACCTCTCCGATGCACCGCTAGTAGAGCGCGTGAGCGGTGGAAAAGGGGGCGGGGGAACATTTTTGACCCCAAAGGGTGAGGCGTTAATCAAAGCTTTTCATACCATTGAAGAAAAACACCAACAGTTTTTAGACCTTTTTTCTAAAGATAATGAAACCATGGAAGAGATGATTTTGGTGCTTGATAGAGTTGCGTTACGCTTAAGCGCGAGAAATCAACTCTTGGGTGTGGTGACGAGTATCAAAGCAGACGCGGTACGTGCTGAGATTGAACTAACGGTTAAGGGGTTTGATAAACTTTACTCTTCTATCACCTTACAAAGTTTTGAGACGCTAGGGATTGGCATCCACGACAAAGCCATCGCCATCATCAAGGCCAGTTCGGTGCTTATCTTTAAAGAAAAACCCGATGATGCCTCCTATGAAAATAAGCTCCAAGGCACGATTATTGACCTTGTAGAGGGCGCTACGCACACGGAAGTGATTGTAGAGCTTGAGAGCAAAAGCACTATCGCCGCCACCGTTTCTAACCTTACATGTAAAGCGTTAGCCCTTGAGGAGGGTCAAAAAGTCTTTGCATGTATCGAAGCTTCCAATGTCATTTTAGGCGTTTGATACTATTTTTTAATATGACGATGTTCATTATTTAACCACCTACCTCTTGTATTTTCTTAGTAAATCCGTTATATTTTCATTTATACTACGGTATCAAATTTAAAGGATTTACATGGGGGCTCTAATGGATGTCTTAGAAAAAGCAATGGGTGTTTGGGACAAAATGGCAGTGACCTATCCACGTTACGATGACGTAGCGATGCAAAAAGATGTACGTCATGTGTTGCAATGGTGCGGGAAACAAGGGGTGAATTTTTCAGGAAAAACTATCCTCGATATTGGGTGTGGGACAGGGACGGTGGCCATTCCTTTGGCCAAAGAAGGTGCCTCTATTACCGCACTTGATATTTCCGAGGGGATGCTAGGTGTCCTTGAAGAGTATACGAAAGTGCTAGGATTGGAGGCTAATATTCACCTTTGCCAAGGCGACTGGGAAGTCTACACGCCTGAACAAACCTACGACATCGCCATGGCATCGTTGAGCCCTGCCATCTCTAGCGAAGCGGCGATTGAAAAAATGCTCAACGCGACACACGAGACGGGGATTTACATAGGCTGGGGAGCTTATAAAAAGAACTTTTTTCTAGACACTCTTGCGCAGTTTCACAACATCCCTGACAAAACATCTACAGGGTGTATTAAGGTGAAGCAGTTTATTGAGGTGTTAGAGCAAAAAAATATTCCTTATCAAACCTACTTTTTCGAGACAGAGTGGGAAGATGTTTTTTCGCTTGAAGAAGCCAGAGAATATGCCACTATGATGCTGATGCGCAAAGAAGTTGAGCCTGATGCGAGCGTGATTGAAACGGTCATCGAAACGTTTATGCAAGGGGATAAAGTATTGGTGAAAACAGAAGCGGAAAAAGGAATTGTTCTGTTTTCTACGGTACGAAAACATACTTATTGCCCTAAGGGCTATTAAAATCGCATGGAATGGCTAAAAACCTACATGGACACCGCCGTCTTTGGGGTCTTGGGCATGATGAGTGTCCTAGCCCTTGGGTTTGCCCTTGAACGGTGGTTGTATTACCGTACATGTAACGTGGCAACCTTTAAGGACATCTATACCCTTGAAACAGCCCTGACCCGTCACCTAACCTTTCTTTCGGTGGTGAGTTCTAATGCACCTTACGTGGGATTACTAGGCACTGTAGCAGGGGTTATGGTAACCTTTTACGACATGGGAAGCGGCGGAGGCATCAACACTGACACTGTGCTAGTAGGACTTTCGTTGGCCCTCAAAGCAACCGCCCTAGGACTCGTGGTGGCCATCCCTTCGTTGATGGTCTATTCGGCCTGTTTGCGCAAGGTGGATGTGCTGATGAACCACTGGAAAAGCCTCCATGCGTGCCCTTAAACGTCCCGAAGGACTCAATGTCATTCCGTTGATTGATGTGATGTTGGTGCTCTTAGCCATTGTGCTTACCATCTCCACCTTTATCTCCCAAGGCACCATTGCTGTGACCCTGCCTGAGGCAAGCTGTGAAGAAACCTCCACGCCCTTAACGCCCTTTGAGATTACCATCACCCAAGACAACCGTTTACATGTAAACGGTACGCCCATTGCCTTTGAAGCGCTGGAAGCATCCTTAGCATCCGTGTTGCTCCAAACACCCATTGTCTTGCGGAGTGACGCCCAAAGTGCTTTTGGTACCTTTGTAAAAGTCATGGACATCTTAAAAGCCAAAGGGTACACCCAAGTAAGGATTATGGTCAAAGACCATGAGTAAGCTGGCGTGGGGGATGGGTCTTTCGGTGGGCGTACATGTACTGGTTTTGGGTGGGCTACTCTTAGAGACACCCACCCAAAAACCACCCGTGCTACACGAGCGCCCCCTTGTTCTTTCCCTTCAGCACATTGCCGCACTTCCTGTGCAAGAAACTCCACCTTTGGCGGTTGAACCTCCTAAAGAAAGTCCCCCGCCACCCAAACAACCGCCTCTTGTTAGCCCGATGCCGCCAAAAGAAAAACCCAAAGCGAAGCCAAAGAAACCCGCCCCACCTGTGGTAAAACCCGCACCAAAGGCTCCTTCTGAAGAGGTCATAACCGCCAACGAAACGCCCCAAGAACCTGTTCAAGAAATCCCTGTTGGTGCAGAGATGCCAAACACGCTCCTAGCCGCCTCATCTCAAACAACTTCCGCTCACGCTCCTGTCTCTTTACCTGTTCAAGGAAGAGCGCAAGCATGGGAAGAAGAGGTCTATTTACAACGTTTGCAAGCCGTCATCTTGCAGCACAAAAGCTATCCCTCCAGGGCGCGTAAAATGAAACTCCAAGGAGAAGTCATCGTCACCTTTGAGATTACCCCCCAAGGAGAAGTGCTAAACCTGAACGTTGTACAAAGTTCAAACCACGCTTTTTTAGACCAACACACCCTAAAAACCATCCAAGAAGCAAGCACTTTTTTCCCTAAACCTCCCCTGCGCATCACAGTCAAGGTGCCTGTGGGGTATCGGTTGTTGTGAGGGGTGGAGGAGAAGTCGCGTGTTTAAAATTTCATCAATTGGTCGTTGTATTTTAAGTTATATCGCGTTATACTGCCAAAACTTTGTCAAAAAGGAGTTGTATGAAACTAAGTGCACGCAATCAAATCAGCGGTAAAATCGTTGAAGTACAAGAGGGGGCGGTCAATGCCAAGGTGGTGCTTGAAACCAAAGAGGGAATGCGTATTACTGCGACATTGACCGAAGAAAGCGTCAGATATTTGAGTTTACATGTAGGGATGAGTGCAACTGCTATTTTTAAGGCCAATGCGGTCATGCTTGCCAAAGGAAATGGGCTAAAACTAAGCGCGAGAAACCAGTTTGTAGGGAAAGTACTTGAGATTACTAAGGGGCCTGTGAGTAGCGAAGTTATCGTCGCTGTTGGAGGAGATAAGATTGTTTCTAGCCTTACGCTAGAGGGGATGCAAAGTTTAGAGTTGTCAAAAGGAGACGAGGTTGTTGCCATCGTCAAAGCCAGTGCGTTAATTATGGGGGTGTAGAAATGAAAAAAATTATTGTAGCATTAATGCTAACGTGTGTTGCGTTATTTGCAGATAAAATCACGGTGTTTGCCGCTTCGAGTACAAAACTTGCCATGGAAGAAGTGGTGGAGTTGTTTAAAAAAGCCAATCCAAACGCCGAAGTGAACATGTACTACAGTGCCTCAGGAAAAGCTTTTGCTCAGTTTACCAACGGGTTTAAGTACGACCTTTTCTTTGCGGCAAACATGGGTTACGCAGAAGCGTTGGCTAAACAAGGCGACGCCATTAGCGACCCAAAACCCTTTGTGCTTGGCACGGTGGCGTTGTATTCGCACAATCCTGTCTTGGTGGCCAAGGGGCTTGGCGTGCTTGGTACGCCCGAGGTAAAAAAGATTTCCATCGCCAATCCACGGGTTGCGCCTTATGGGGTTGCGGCCATGCAAATCATCGAAAAATCGGGGTTTGGCAAGGCGGTTGAGGGCAAAATCGCCCAAGGGGAAAACATCGGGCAGAGCGTGCAGTTTGTGGATACGGGTGCGGCAGATGTTGGCTTAGTGGCGTTTTCACTCATCAAAAATACCGCAAAACCTGAAGAGTACATGGAGGTGGACCAGGCGTTGTATGAGCCCATCAAACAAGGGTTTGTGGTTACTAAATACGCCAAAGACAACAACACTGCCTTCGCTTTTGCAGACTTTGTCTTCACCAAAGAAGCCCAAGATGTGTTTGTAAAATACGGCTTTGGAGTGCCCCAATGAGAGCGCTTTTTCTCGCCGCGTTGTTGAGTTTCACCCTTGTAGCGGGCGAGCTTGTGATTGCGGGTGGGGCGGGGTACAAACGCCCCATCACGGAGCTTTTGGAACTGTTTGTGAAAGAATCGGGCGTGCGCGTTAACCCCATTTTTGGCAACATGCAACAGATCAAACAGCAACTTGACCATACGGACAAAGTAGCCCTTTTCTTTGGGGATGAAGAATTTATCACCCGCCTTGGGGTCAAATACGAGGAAGTAGTGGAACTGGGCAAAGGCAAACTGGTACTCGTATTTGCCAAAGAAAAAGAGGGCACGGTAGAGACGCTTTTTGAAAAACGCATCGCCAAAATCGCCATGCCTGACCCCAAGCGGGCCATTTACGGCAACGCGGCCAATACCTTTTTGACGCCCCATCGTGACGCACTAAAAGAGAAACTGGTGGTGGTACAAACCGTGCCGCAGGTGAGCGCGTATTTGGTCAGTGGCGACGTGGACGCGGGGTTTTTAAACGAAACCGACTACCTTGGCATCGCCCAAAAAGTCGGTAACCGTGTGGTGATTGAAGAGAGCCTTTACGCGCCAATCCGCATCATCGCCGTCGTGCTTGAGGGTAAAAAAAGCCCCGAGACTGACTTGTTTAGTGCGTTTCTAAAAAGCCAAGAAGCGCGCCACATCCTGACAAAACACGGACTCTAACTTTATGGACTGGCTCCTAGGCCCTGCGTTGCTTTCGTTACATGTAGGGGCATGGACAGTGGCACTGCATTTGGTCTTGGGGGTCGGATTGGCCACGTATTTAAGCGGTGAAAAGAGTTTTTTAAAGGGGGTTGTTGACCTGTTGGTGAGCATCCCCATTGTCTTTCCGCCCATTGCGTTGGGGTTGTTTTTGCTCTTGTTATTGGGCAAAAACGGTTGGCTTGGCGGGGCGTTAGCCTTGTGGGGTGTGGAGGTTATCTTTAGTTTTTGGGGTGTGCTCATCGCTTCGTTTGTGGCGGGCTTGCCCTTGGTAGTTAAACCCATCCAATCGGCCATCGACGAACAATCCAAACGCTACGCCCAAGCGTCGTACACCCTTGGAAAAGGGAAGCTTGAAACCCTCCTGCGAGTCATCTTGCCCAACAGCAAAAAAGTCATCCTCATCGCCTTGTTTTTAGGTTTTGGACGCTCACTTGGCGAAGTAGGCATCACGCTGATGCTTGGGGGCAACATCATCGGCAAAACCGACACCCTCTCTTTGGCTATCTACAACCACGCCTTTGGAGGAGACTTAGAAAAGGCTATTATACTGGCAATTGTTTTAGCGCTCGTGTCGGCGGGCATCTTTTTAGGATTGAAAAAATTAGCTTACATGTAAAGAGGAAAGAATGGGCAATGTGTACTTAGAAGAAGACGTAGGGTTGATGGACATCACGACCCTTGGACTGGGCATCGGGGCGTGCAGTGGCGTGATGGAAATGCGCGCCAAAGAGAGTTTGACGCTAAGCGGTTGTGCGCCTGTGAAAGAGATTTTGCAACACTTGGGATTGGCCTTTACCTTTGACGCCCATGAGGGCGAAGAGGTTGGGGCAGGAGAGCGCATTTTGCATTGCATCGGCAGTGCGAAGGCCTTGCACCAAGCATGGAAGGTGTCGCAAAATCTTTTAGAGCACCTAAGCGGCGTGGCCAGTTACACCAAAGCCCTCGTCCAAGAAGCCAAGCGGGGAAATCCTGCCGTGGAAGTGGTCACCACGCGCAAACATTTTCCAGGCACCAAAAAGATGATGCTCACCGCCGTGCTCTCAGGGGGCGCTTCACCGCACCGCTTGGGGTTGTATGATTCGGTGTTAGTGTTTGCCCAGCACCGCGTGTTTTTGGGCGACAAAGAAGCCCTCACGCGCCATTTTTGGGAGCTTAAACAAAAGTTTTTAGAGAAAAAAGTCGCCGTCGAAGTGGAAAACTTCCAAGAAGCCCTCTACTTTGCTAGAATTGGCGCAGACATTTTACAGTGCGAAAAGATGGGCGACGAAGAGCTAAAACGGTGCGTGGAACTGAAAGAAAAATTCCCCCACGTGCTCATCTCCGCTACGGGAGGCATTAACGTGAACAATGCCCAAGCGACCGCTGCGTGCGGGGTGGATTTGCTCGTGACCTCTTCGCCCTATTTTGCCAAACCAAAGGACGTTAAAGTGACCATGCAACCCAAGGAAAAACGGTGAATAGCTTACGTGCTACGGTAGTGAGCGTCCAACAAGTCGGCTTGTTGGCGCAAGTGAGCCTTGAGGTTAGCGGGCAACCCATGCGCGCACTGATGGTCGACATCGACGCGTTTGCCCCTTTGGAAGAAGGGACGCTTGTGAAGGTGCTGTTTAAAGAGAGCGAAGTGCTCATCGCTACGCCACACTCCACGGTGAGCGCGGCCAATGCCTTTGTGTGTCCCGTGACATGGGTCAACCAAGGCGAACTGGTGAGCGAAGTGGGGTTTGCGTTTGAAGAGGACGAAGTGGTGTCTATGATTACCACAGCATCCCTAAAACGTCTTGACGTTGCAGTAGGAAAATCCTTTATGTGGTTTGTCAAAGCCAACGAAGTTACACTCCAAAAGGTGAAACATGCTGGATGAGGGGTTTATCCAGACCATGAGCTTGACTTTCAAGCTTGCGGGCTTGACGACGGTGCTGTTGCTCTTTATCGGGGTGCCCTTGGGGTATTTTTTGGCGTACACGAAAAACCGCTTTAAGCCTGTCATCGAGGCTGTCGTCTCCATGCCTCTAGTGCTTCCTCCAAGTGTGCTAGGGTTTTACATGTTGGTGTTTTTTAGCCCGCGCGATGGGGTGGGAAAATGGCTAGATGAGACCTTTGATTTGCGCTTGGTCTTTAGTTTTGAGGGCTTGGTGGTGGCGTCCATCATCTTCTCACTTCCCTTTATGGTACATCCCATTCAAAGCGGGTTTTCGGCACTGCCTAAAAACCTCATGGACGCGGCGTACACCCTAGGCAAAAGCAAACTCAACGTCCTTTTTCGCGTGCTTTTACCCAACATTCGCCCTTCGCTTTTAACGGGCATCGTCATCGCCTTTGCCCACACGGTGGGGGAATTTGGCGTGGTGCTTATGATGGGCGGGAATATCGCAGGAGAAACCAAAGTAGCAAGTATCGCGATTTATGACGAAGTCGAAGCGCTCAATTATGACCTTGCAAACATGTATGCATTGACACTTTTTGCCATCTCTTTTGCCATCTTGCTCTTTGTGTACGCTGTAAATAAGCACTTTTTAAAGGCAGAAATCCGATGAATGAACTTTTGTTAGCTAAAACCCTCAGAGGTGCGGATGGTCCTATTGAAATGGCCTTACATGTAAGGCTTCAAGAAGCTTCTTTGAACGTCCTTTTTGGTAAAAGTGGGGCGGGAAAAAGCACTATTTTAAAGATGATAGCAGGACTTTTTGCGCCTGATTCTGGGCGCATCGTCGTGGGTGGTGAAACGTGGTTTGACAGCGAAAAAGGCATCAACCTGTCCCCGCAAAAGCGCAAAGTAGGCTTTGTGTTTCAAGACTACGCATTGTTTCCTAATATGAGCGTGCGGGAAAATCTGCTCTACGCGTTGGAAAAAGAGACGCCAAAATCCAAGGTAAACGAAGTCTTGGAAGTGATGGAACTTGAAGCCTTGGCGAACGAAAAACCAAGCACCCTCTCAGGCGGACAACAACAGCGCGTTGCCCTCGCGCGCGCGCTGGTGCGAGAGCCTAACATCTTGCTTTTGGATGAGCCACTTTCTGCCCTTGATTTTGCCATGCGCGCCAAGCTTCAAGACGAACTTTTGCGGGTGCAACGGCATTTTGGCCTCACGACAGTGCTGGTGAGCCACGACATCGGCGAAGTGTACAAACTTGCCCAACTGGTCATCGAACTAGAAAACGGCAAGGTCGTTTCCCAGGGGAGTCCCGCAGAGATTTTTGGCGGAGCCAACATCAGTGGCAAGTTCAAGTTTAGCGGCGAAGTGGTCGCCATCGAACCTAGCGACATCGTGTTTGTGGTCAGCGTCCTCATCGGCCAAGACGTCATCAAAGTCGTCTCTAGTAAAAAAGAGGTACAGTCTTTACATGTAGGCCAACGCGTCACGCTCTCGTCCAAAGCGTTTAATCCGCTCATTCATGTGCTATAATTTTTTCATGAAAAAAGAAGCACTACTTAAGCGGCTCAAAAGCCTAAAAGACCATTATTTGCAAGAAGGTTTTGTGATTGAGGGCTTGTTTGGCTCTTACGCACGGGACGAGGCGGACGAAAAAAGCGATATTGATATTTTGATTGAAGCCAAGCCTTCTTTTGTGGAGCGCTATGGGATGCGATCCATTGAGCGCATGGGTGAAATTCAAAAAGAACTCAGTCGCGCACTTGGCAAAAGCGTGGATTTTGCCGATAAAACGGGCCTTGGAAAAACAGGCAAGAAATTTATCATCGACCGAACGATTTATGTCTAAAGAGCCTATTAGTAAGATTTACCTGATTCTTGAAAAGATTGATTACATTGAGCGCGTCGTAGCCAATGCGGGAACCATTACCGATGCTTTAGCGGAGGTGAGCACCTTCCGCCCCGCGATTTTAATGCACCTTACTTCCATTGCCGAGCAGTTTGAAAAGCTACGAAAATCCCAAAATCAAGCACTTTTAGAAAGCTTTGAATCCCAAGACATCAAAGGCATGTGGGATGTGCGAAATTACATTGCGCACGATTACGAAGGGGTGAACTTGGCGATTATTGAGTGGGTCATTAGGCATGTACTACCCAATTTTAAAAAACAATGCGAAATACTTGTTGCTTCAGACACGTTTTGAACGCTAATGGCACCTTGGTGGCGCATATCCCTAGATTGCTAAACTATATTTATTGATTGCTGCCGTGTCAATGCGATTTGCTATAGTGATTAAATATTCAAGCTTTAAGACAATATCGCTAATAGGCATGTTGAATTCATTATTTAAAGGCTCAATGTTCGGATAAAATTTCAAAAATTTCTCATCTACAATTCCATTTCTATGTGAGAATAAATGTCTAATTTGTAGTAATTTATCGATCTCTTTGATTTCTACAGCCCCTAAAACATTCAAATCTTTAATTTGCTTCGTATCTTCTATAAAACCTTTAACGCTACCTTTTTGAAGCTTTCCTATCTTTTGTTTTGCCCAATAATGTACAAAATCTTGCATATCGCTACAATTTAAAACTTCCTCTATCGTAACTTCTTGTTTGGATTTTAAAGTCTCTGGTTTTGCAAGAAATATTTCAAAAAGCAAGTCAGATAGATAAGTTTCAAAATTATCAGTAAAAGATGAGTAAAGAATACGGCTTAAAATTTTTCCTTCTTGATTTGTTGTAATCGTTTCAACATTATCAGGATATAAAGTGCTTCCCAAATCATCTATGATTTTTAAAATACTTTTAATATGTTCAAAATATTTTTTCTTTGCCTCAGTTGAGTTTTCAGACTGTACAGTTAACTCATTAAATAATTGAGAAATTTTTGGATATTTTTGTGATGAAAATTTTTGTGTGTCTTCAACCGCAAAGAGTAGTGTTTTATCGCCTTGTCGTATATATTTATTGTTTTCAAATAAAATATCATCCGTTGATTTTTCTGTTTTTATCACAAAAAGTCTTTTACCGATTGCATCAACATATTCATAATTAACTATTGGTCGAGGTGTCAACAAATCTATAGCTTTATGTACTGTTTCTGTAGCAAAAAAATCTCCACTCAAACCTTTTGGTGTCCCGTCATCTAAAACACCCAATATCAGATAACCTCCATTGGTATTGGCAAAAGAAGAGATTACTTTTGCCAATACTCTTGATGGAGGCAGGACAGCTTTAAATTCAATATTTTTATTTTTAGGTTGTTTTATTAGATCAATTATTTCCTCTTTTAAACTCATACTGGAATCCTTGTTATTTCTGTTTTCTTTAACAATTCACCTAGTGTTAATTGTTTCGGTTCAGATTTTCCATCTTCGTACCAAAGCTCATTTCCATCAAGTTCCAAGACAGGTATTTCTGATTCATAATATCCTATAACAATTTTGCCATCATCAGATGGTCTTCCAACTACGCTAATGTCTCTTCCATTTTTTGTAATGCCCCCTAAAACTGTAGGGGCCGTTTGTTCAATATCTTCACATTTATATTCATCTAGTGTAATCAAATGAGCTTTAATATTAGATACTGCTCTTTCAATAAGTTTTTGAGCGGCTTCATACATCTCTTGTGTGGGTGTACTGTTGTGAAAAAGTTTTGGATGGGAAAGTTTGATTTTTTCGTATTCTTCAGAATTTGTAATCCCAAAACTTGCCAAAGCTTGCGGTGTATCAATTTGTGGAAGAGTCACACTTGGTTCAACTTTTTGCTTCGATTTGGTTACTGGCACCTGAATCTCTGGAACCTTAATCCCTTCATTTTCAAAATATTCATTTATTTCTAAAAAATCATTTTCTCTTAACAAAAACTCTAATTTATCTTCATAGCCTTTAAGATTAAAATAGTCACATAAAACTTTTGGCAATGAGATTAAGACTTTATTTGAAAACCAAGGTTTGGTTACTAGCAATTCATTTTTATCCAAATGAAGTTGAACTGTTTTCAAAATATTTCCATCATACGATAAAGAAAGTTTAGTAGCTTCAAAAATATCTAATTTTTCAAGTTTTTCATAAACTTCTTTTAATTGTTCAGTTGAAAATTCACTATCAACTTTAACAATCCAATTTTCCAAATATGGGAAGATATTTTCTAATTTATCTTTTAAATCACAGTCTAATCTATCTCCTTCAAGTTCAATATCAAAATTATCTTGTCTTAGTATTTCTATTCCAAAATACTCTAATAAATTCTCAATATTTTGATGCGCTTTATTTTCTTCATTCAGCCCAATGAATTGATAAATTTCTTGAAAAATCGAGGTATCCCCATCAGCATAATATTTTAAGTGTTTAGCTTCAACTATATTACAATCTTCATCCGTTAAAAAAGTCGATTCTGCCCATGTTTTAACTTTTTCAATCTCTGCTGTATTCCAATTATTTGATTGCACCAAGAGTTTATAAAAAATTTCTTGAACTCTTTTTTTATTGAACTCTTGTAATTTATTTTCATCGGTTTTATCATCAAAAATGGCAGTTAACAATTCTAAATAGTCTTCAAGTTGAAATTCTGTTTTGAAAGAAAAAAACGCTTTCCAATCTTGCGTTAGCTCAATGGAGCTATCGAACACAGGTAAATATTTACCCGCAAGTTTGATCATTTCATCACTATTGATAAATACAGAAATGGATTTATCACAAAACCCTTTTTTTGTGGGAATACATTTTATATTTTGAACATACCATTTTAAATAACTGCCAACTAAATTACCAGTTATTCGACTTGGATAACCAAAATTTCCCCAATATGCTCTAGGCAATTTCTGAATGCTAGTTAAATTAATATTTTGAATTACTGTATTCCAAAATAATTTTGAGAATTGGAAAGAATTTGTTTTTGATAAAAAAGATAAAGTATTTATATCTTGGTATGTATCGGCTGTAAAAGTAGTAACAACAGGTGAAAACTTTTTATCTGCTAAATTAAAATATTCTTTTTCAAATTCATAATAATTAATAAGTATTTCGTTTGAAGTTTTTTCTTTAATTGTAAAGATACTAATATCTTCTTGAACTCCCATGTATTTAAAAAATCTTTTTATCTCGTCCTTATCATCATTTATTACATCTAAATATTTTTCACTTAAAAATATATCATCTTTGATATTTTCTTCAATCTTTAGTTTTGGAGTATACTCATCTGAAAAAAAACATTCTGATGCAGAAATTAAATGTTCATTTTTTGTAAGAAGTTTTAAATCAGCCAATTGTCTCAATCTATCTTCAATTTTTTCTTTTTTATATAAGCTATAGATTGTTTGTATTGTTTCAATAGCATTTAGATTTGTAATATAATTTTCACAATTAGGAATGATAGTTTTTTCCAAAAATGAAATATCTGTTTTTTCTACGACTCCTAGTTTTTCTAACCACTTTCTACTTTTTTGTTTTTCGAGTAGCCATGTTTGAATTTTTTGATGTAAAAAAGATAATGAACTTTCAGGGTTATTCCAAGTTTTATCATCTGGTGCAGGAAAGTATACATTATTGGGATGAGTTAGCTTATTTTTGTGATCATATATAAAAGCCAAACTTTTTAATTTTTTCTCATCAACTACGGGATCTTTTAATTCACTTTCATTTTTAAAATATTGTATAAGCTCTATATTTTTATCTACAGTATGTTCAGACAAAAAATCTTCAAAAGCAAAAAAAGCTGGTACGTCATTCCACTTAAAAGTTTCTACACCTATCTTTTCAAGCAATGAATTAAAACCTGTATTCATTACAAACGGTTTTTCAACTATTGCATTACCACTTCCAATTTTATGGATGATAAATTTTCTAACAACTTCGGAACCGATAAAAGTCTTTTCGGATAAAAAAGTTGAATCTATAAGCGCTTCTTTGACTTTTAGCAATTCATTTTCTTTTGAAAGGATAAAAGGTATTGTCTCAACAGCTTCATCTATACCTCTGTTATATTCTCTACTTAACTCATCGTTCGTTGATAGCTTAATTGGCATTAACTGATACGCTTGATAAGAGTATTCACCTTTTATTAGTGATGCTATCCATTTAAATAATTCAAGACTAATTGATTTAAATAGCCATTGATTCCATTTAGAATCGGCATGAAGTGATTCACGATTTGCAGACATCAAAAAAGTAGTATTCACAAGTATAGGCAAAGAGTAGCGTTTCTCATCCGTCGGTAGATAAGCATATAATAAACTCTCATTAGTAGCTAATTTTTTTAGCCCCTCTTGTCCTTTTTGTATAGCCATAGTTAATTCGATTTTATTGGTTTGCAATAGTTTATCAGGAATATTTCTTTCATTTTGAAGTGAATTTTTTAATTCATCAGTTACTTCTAAGTGAACTGTTCTAATTATCCACTGAGATTTAATGTCTTTATTTTTAGACAGCGTATATTCGCCTATTGTTTTTCTGTCAATGGAGATTTCAATTGTTTGATCTGTGGTAAATTTTATGCTGTTGATATTTTTTAAAAATAAAAACATATTAACATTGCTTGCTAACTCTTCTATCGCATTTTGTACATCATCTTTTTTAAAAAGCTCGATGATTGTTGCTACATTCCAATCAGTCTTTAAAAAAGTTTGAATCTCTTGCTCTATTTCTCGTTCAAAAGTATAAATAGGAATAATCTGCCAAGGAAAAACAAATTTTCTGTTGTTTTCTATCTCCCACGTATCTTTATTTGAACTCCATTCTTCTTTCCAGCCAAAATCGTGATTTGCATCAAATTTGAAATATTCGCCATTTGAAAAGATGATCACTTTGTCCGATTGTCCAAATACAGATTTAAAGCCTATCCCTTTATAGCCAGTTTTTTCGATGGAAGATTTTTTTGTTCCGTTGTTAATATTGCAAATACCTTTTATATCCGACGAGTCGAATCCTTTTCCATTGTGCGCCACAACTAATATGTTATTAAAAAGTTTGATTTCTACATTTACTAATCGTCCATTTTCGCCTGAGTCGTCAGCGTTTTGCAATAGTTCATAGATGAATCGCTTAGAATCTGTATACAAATCACTTGATAATGACTTTAAAGACTCAGCTTGATTAATCGCTTGTTCTGGCTCATTGTAATTAGTGTTGGTTTGAAAGATTTTTTGAACTAATTCTTTGACGGACATGGCTATTTATTCCTTTTTGCTGTTATCTCTTGGTGTATAGCCATTTTCTCAGGAGTGAGATAGCTATTTTTGATAGATTTTACCAAAGTAGTTATGCTAGGTATTTTAGCAAGTTTTACAGGGGGATTATATGCACAAAGCCTTACATGTAAAGCGTCGCATCGCGCTTTTGCGCTCTTCTTAAAGAGCCTGATAAGACAAATCAACCACGTCATTACCTGCTCTTTTGGCAAGAGCACTTCTAAAAGAAGGGCCAAGTGCGTCGCACGCTAGGGCTTCTTGGATGGGTGTTTTGTTGGCCTTGGGCTCTAGCAAGCTTTGGTTGAGGGCGCGGATGGTGAGATTTGCAAACGGGCGTTCTTCGAGGATTACAGCATCGTTAACATGCACGCGTCCTTCTTGGAGGACTTTGGCGTACCAGCCTGTCAACCCGTGGCGAAAAATGGTTTGAGTCATGGTGGCGATGTGGGTACTCGCACTCAGTTTCCAACACGGTTGGCGAGGTTGGGTGACCTGGAGGCGCACTTGGCCTATGCGAAAAATATCTCCCACGCAAATATCCTCCTCTCCTACGTCAGCAAAGACCATGTTTTCCCCAAACTGCGTGCCTAGAAGTGGGTCAAAGGTTGTTCCGCACAGGGCATTGATGGCGGCATACGTCCGGGTCCCTAGCATAAAAACAGCCTTGTAAATGCCTCCGTGGTGCGCGGGGTCGCCGTGTTCGTCTCCGTCGAATCCTAACGCAGAAACCGTGGCGCTTTGCACGGGCTGTTTAGTGATGGCAGAGACCATTGTTTTGCGGTTTGAGTCTGGAAGCGGGGTGGTTTGGACGGCGCCAATTTTGAGGGAAAGGACGGTGCTAAAAGCCTGTTGCATGGGGATTCTCCAGTGTTTAGTACCTCATTTTATTCCAAACGACCTTCGAGAACTTTGATGTATATCAATGCAGTGTCCATGGTTAATCGGATAAAATGACTCCTAAAAACAAGGAGAGATGCATGGTATTTCAAGACAAAGCCGATTACACGGCATTTAAAGGGGAGCGGTTGCGCCTTGGGGGCGCATTTCAAGAACTGGGCAATCCCGCACCCATTGTGAGTCTTCTTGACCCGCATTTGGAGCCAAAGACCGTTGGGATGGAGGGCAACACCATCCAGCTCATTCTCACCGCCCCTTCCTTTGACACGCCCACGTGTGCCAAAGAAGCCCATGAGTTTAGTATGCGTTTGGCCCAACAAGAAGGCATTGAGGGCATTTTTGTGTCCATGGATTTGCCCTTTGCGGCGGCTTCCTTTTGCAACCGTTCAGAGGTAGAAAACCTCACCTTTGTGAGCGATTTTAAAGCCAAAGCTTTTGCCAAAGCGTATGGTGTGCTCATCGAGAATGGGCCACTAGAAGGGCTGTGCGCGCGTGCTATTTTTATCATCAGCAAAGACGGTCGCATTGTGTATAAGCACATCGTCCCAGAGATTACGGACGAACCAGACTATGAGGAGGCGCTCCAAAAAGCCATCGCGGCTGCGAATCAAGGAGCGAGTTGCTGTGGTTTTTGTCAGTAGCCTCACGCCCCCGCCAAGCCCCAAAACGTCGCCGTGGCAAAACCTCTTAGCCTTGCCCCATCGGCTGTTTTTCTTTAGCGGGATTGTGCAAGGGGTAGTGTTTGTGGTTTTGCTTGGGATGCAGTTTAGCGGATGGATTGCCTTACATGTAAGGCCCGAATTCTACCACGGGTATGCCATGGCGTTTGTGGTGTTTACCCAGTTTTTTGTGGGCTTTTTGCTCACTACTTTTCCCCGTTACCTTGCGCGTCCCAGTGCGCCAAAATCTGCTTACCTGTGGCCCGCATTGGCCTTGAGCCTAGGCGGCGTGGGGTTAGCGGTGTTTAGTTTTGTTTCTGAAACATGGACGTTGCTTGCCATGGTGCTTGTGTTGGTGGGCTACGGAAAACTGGCGTGGGTGTTGTGGAGTTTTCAACGTCAAAGCAGCGTGCCCAACAAACAAGACACCTCGTGGATGTTAGTCGCCTTTGCATTTGGCGCCCTCTCGCAACTGCTTTTTATGGCCGCATTCGTCGCACCAACCTTACATGTAGCGCTCAACATGAGCTTTTACATGTACCTCTTTTTGGTGGTCATCGTGGTGTCCCAAAAGATGATTCCTTTTTTTGCGGCTAACCGCGTTCAAGGGTACGAAGTGCGCAAGTCCACGTACTTTTTGCCTGTGGTATTTGGCGGCCTTTTGCTTAAAGTGGCGTTAGAATCTTTAGGGCTCAATGCCTTGCTTGCCGATGGGCTTTTGTTTGGGGTTATTACCCTTGAACTGGTGCGGTGGAAACTTCCTTTTCGCCAGTCTCCGCCTATCTTATGGGTGCTGTTTCTCTCCATCTGGTGGGCACCTGTGGGCTTTTTACTCTTTACACTCCAAGGACTCTCTTCGTGGTTTGATTTGGGGTGGCACTTTGGCCACGCGCCGCTTCATGCCTTGGCACTTGGGTATTTTACGACCGTGCTCATTGGCTTTGGGACGCGGGTCTTGCTGGGGCATTCGGGGCGCACACCTGTGGCCGATGGCTACGCGGTGGCGTTGTTTGGACTGGTGCAAACCATGACGCTGTTGCGCGTGGGTGCGGACTTATTTCCTGCCCATTATCTGAGTCTTATTGGCCTTAGCGCGCTAGCGTGGTTAGGGGTATTTGGCTGGTGGGCAGGGCGGTACGGGAAGATTTTGTTTGAGAAATAACAAGGACGCGTTAAGGGCGTATTACTTCTTAAGACTAGCCCAAAAGATTTAAGAGGGTTTTGGTCAAGGAGGGTTAAGATTGACGTAAAATACCACGTTAATTTTAAAGGAGCGACCATGACCCGAAGTATCGTAGGATGGATTTGTGCAGGTGTGTTGGCCTTTGCCGATGGGGCGCCTGTGGTGTATGAAGTAGAGGGCAAGACGTATGAGGGGTACTATACCTCACCCCATAAAACGGCGCCTTTAGTGTTGTTGGTGCACGATTGGGATGGGTTGGATGGGTACGAAAAAAAGCGCGCAAGCATGTTGCATGAGATGGGTTATGCGACCTTTGCAGTGGACATGTTTGGTAAAAATGTAGCCGCTGACACGGTGGAAAAACGGCGCGCGTTGACAGGAGATTTGTACAACGACCGCCCCAAAATGCGGGCGATTTTACAAGCAGGTTTTGACGCAGCACAGCGTGCAGGCGCCAATGTGGACAATGCCATAGGCTTGGGGTATTGTTTTGGCGGTACGGTGATTTTAGAATTTGCCCGCGCAGGCGCCCCGCTCAAAGCCTTTGTACCTTTTCACGGAGGACTAGCCACACCTAAGGGACAAAGCGTGGAAGGCATCACGGGTGAAGTGGTTGTTTTTCACGGAACCGCAGATGCGTCCATTAGCATGGAAGAGTTTGCCACCTTTGCCAAAGAGCTTGAAAGTGCGGGGATTTCCCATGAAATGCACACGTACAGTGGTGCACCCCATGCGTTTAGTGTGCTAGGTTCCCCCCGTTACCACGCCGAGGCTGACCGCAAGTCGTGGGAGCGTTTTGGTGGGTATTTGAGGGAAATTTTTGGCAAATAGGTGCTAAGAAGGGCTAGATACTTTTTTTATCCTCATACATGCGTGCATCGGCGATAGCGAGGAGCGCGTCTATTTCTTGGGCATCTTGTGGGAAAAGTGCGCATCCTACGCTAGCACTGCTAGGGACTGAAATATCCTGAATTACATAAGCAGTGGTGAGGATGGTTTTGAAACGCTCTCCTTGTTCTAGAAGGGAATCCAAAGAGGCGGTGTTGGAAAGTACAATGACAAACTCATCGCCCCCAACGCGCGCTAAAAGAGCCTCTTTAGGGAGGTGTTCTTTGAGGTGTTTGACAAAAGCAATGAGCAATTGGTCACCGTAATGGTGGCCGTAGTGGTCGTTGAGTGGTTTGAGGCGGTTGATGTCGATGGCAAGGATGCCCACGCATTGGTTTGTAAGCCCCGCTTTTAAGAGCAAATCTTCTAAAAAATCTTCAAAATAGCGGCGATTCCAAGCACCTGTGAGGTGGTCGTGGTAGGCGAGGTATTCGATGTGTTTTTGGGCTTGGGCGTAGCGCCCGACTTCGTCTTTGAGCTTTTCGTTAAGGATGATGGCGCGAATAGCGGTGATGGAGTTTGTGCGGGCTTTGAGCAAAAGCACTGCTTGCCAGACCAATACAATGGCAAAAAGGATGAGGTAAAAAAATTCGTTTGTGTGGGTGTAGGTGTTTAATAGTCGCGACATCAAGGGCAACATAGCCCCTACAATATAGGCAAAAAATTGCATAGGCATGACACTAAAGCTTAGCATGCCAATAATCACCAAGGTGGAAACCGCAATAAAAGAAAGGGCAAATCCCAAGTAAGAATCCGCAGGAACAATAAAAGCAAAGAGTCCCCACACGGCGCCGATGAGAAAGCCAATCCCGATGCGCGTGGAAACTTGAGCGTAAATAGCTTTTACATGTAACGCTTGTGCGGTAACCTTTTTTTCATACCTCCACCCTATCCACCCAAGAAAAAACAGCACAAACGCCCAACACAGAATAATCCACGTGGCAACTTCAAAGGTGTAGAGTATGCCAGAGGCCAAGAGGGTGCCTGCGCACAAAGAGGCAATGTTTCCAGTAGTGTTGCTAAAATAGACCCGCGCACGCTCCAGATTGACGCGCTCTACAAGAGCAGGAGAGAGCATTTCGTCTTTGGGAATTCCAAAAAAAGCAAAAGAATATGGGCTCATGGCACTGCCAGTATGTTGGATTTGTAACAATAGTGTTAACTTTAACATACGACTGCTTTAAAAAAGGAGGCACAAAACCAACCTTAATAAAAATACTTTCAGGGCTTTACTGTTAGCTACAGCGGCCCTTCAAAATACCCCTTGTCTAAATCTTTGCCGATAAACACCAAAAATGTTTCCGTGTTGGCTCCGTTGCACTGTTCTAAAAATTCAAATTGCCCGTTGACGTACTGGACTACCCAGGGATTTGGCTCATCCTTAAAGCGCACCACGCCCTTAACGCGGTAGATTTTTTTGGGTAATTTGCGAAGGTAAGTGGAAAATAATCCTTTCGTTAAAGGGGCTGAGAGTGTCACTTTGAGGCTTGAAATGCCCTCATCCACATGGGTAAAAGGCGCGCTTTCTTCTTCGGAAATCAAAGAAGCAATCTGTGAGGTGGAAGCCACGATAGAACGGCGCAAGGTGCTAGGGTGAATGTTGCCCTCCACCACAGGCAAGATGGCCGCACAGCGGTTGTTGGCAAGGATGCGGGCGTAGACCTTGGCTTGGGTGATTTCATCGAGCAAGTCGCTTTTGTTGAGCAAAATCACATCGGCGGCGCGCACTTGGTCTTGAAAAATACGATACTGCTCAAACAACGCTAGGGCATTAACCCCATCCACCACCGTCACAATGGCTTCAAAATCTACCAAATCGTCCAGTTCATCTAGTTCGCTAAGGAGGTTAAAAGGGTTGGCCACGCCTGACGTCTCCAACAAGATTGTATCTGGCGAAGCTTTTTGGGTGAGTGCTCCAATGCCTGCGCGCAATTGACCCGAAAGGGAACAGCACACACACCCCTCGTCCATCTCAACCAACGAATAATCATAATCCAAAAGCTTGCCATCGAGACCGATTTTTCCAATCTCGTTTTGGATGATGCCTACAAAACGATTGTTTTGGGTTTCGTGTTCGATGTAGTGCTGCAAAAAACTGGTTTTTCCAGAGCCTAAAAAGCCTGTTACAACGATGAGTTTTGGCTTTGGCGTTGCTTGGGCGAGGGGCGTGGTGACGAGATGGTTGTTGGCATCGAGTTCATACCACGGTGCTTTTTGAAAAAAAACGGTGAGGCTTTTAGAATCATCCATCTTTTTTGCATGGGTGCCTTCTAGCAGGGTTTGGGTTAAGGTGCTGTGGGGTATTTTTCCATAGCCTGTGGCGACCAAAATCTTGACCGAACCTCCATCGGCAGCGGAGTGAAAGACGCCCGCACTGTCGTAAGTAAGGCAGGTTCCCTTGGCGCGAAAGAGTTCAAAGGTGCGGGGCGCTTCTTGGGTGAGGCGCAAAAGGGTAGTGTTAAAAAAGTGCATGAGGGGCAAGAGCAGGCGAAAGGCGGGAAAGTCTTTGTCTAGTCCCTCTTTTGGCACCAAGAAGGTGTGGGGCTCATGAGGATGAACCACGCCCTCTTTAGCATAAATACGCTCACGCATTTGCCCTTGGTACGCCCCATAAAGGCTTTCGTTTTGCGGGTCTACATGTAAGGCTAAAGTTCCAATGAAAAAATGCGTTAAGAGCGCGTCGTGAGCGTAAAACGTACGCACCTTGTCGATAAAATCAGGAGCGTTAGCAAGGCACGCTTCTGCTAAAGAGCATTTTTCCAGTAAGGCTTCTTGGGGAGAGGGAAAATAATGCAGGTGAAAATGGCCAAACGTGTCATCAAGGTTGGCCAGAAAAATCCCAAAAACGCCAGCGAATTGTTCAAACTTGAGTGTCCAGCACTCTTGGCGTTCTTCGCTCACGTGCATGCCTCTAAAGCCTGTGGTTTTTTTTAAAACCCCGTCGTAATTTGCCTTGATGAGCAAGGTGCGCATGAGGGTGCGAAAGCCCTGTGCGGTGTGTTCAAAAGCAAGCGGATAAAGGTCATCAATGCGCATAAGTCAATCCTTTTCCCAAGGAGCTTGACGCCCCTTGGGTGAGCGTGTTAGCCAAAGGTGATAATGTCGCCATTACCAAGGTAGGCTTTGCTTTTAGAGCGATGTTGGGCGGTTCCTTCCACCACAGGATACCCCGCGCGGATAAATTTTTGCGCGGTCAGCAAGCCTGTGCAGTGGTTGCACCCGACTTTTTGAAAGTCCCATTTGCCCAGTGAAATAACAAGGTCGTCGTACTTTGGATCCCAGTCTTCAAAGGGGGAAATGTGCAAGCCTCCGTAAAGCCCGTACATTTGGTCGTTGTCGTATTTGAGCTCTTTGTACGCCGTGTCGGCGAACTTGATGATGCCTTGGTGACAACACCCCGTGATGCTCACAAGCCCTTTGTCTTGCACGTTTACAAAGAGGGATTGTTCTCCAAAAACACGGCAGATGATAGGCACGTCAAAGGTGTAGGTGCAAAAGCCAGGTTCCCAGTCATTGCGCCCTTTTTTAGCAACCACCACTTCGCCCGTGTGGCCCGAATCTTTAATGTACTGAAGTCCTTCTTTGTAAAACCCTTCAGGGATGATAATCTTGATGTTGGGGGCGTACTTCATGGTGACGGGTAAGCCCCAAAAGTGGTCAAAGTGTTCGTGGGAGATGATAAGGGCTTCGATTTCGTTGTTTTGAAGCATCTTATCGATGCCTTCGCGCTTGAAACATTCGTCCATCCACGCATAAGACCACCCGCTGTCTAGGAGGTATTTTGTTTTTTTGCCCTCTAAGCTTTCGATTTCAACCAAAGCTGCAAAACCCCCTGCGTTGTCGGGGTTGACACTGTTTGTTTTGATAATCTCCCACGCCTCTTCAAGGTGGTTGGGGAGTAAGTGTTTGATTTTGGCAATACCCCGTTCATAGCTTCCTTTGGCCAGCCCCGAACCGTCCCCAAAAGGTGCCCAGTTGTAGTCGTATTGGTTGACCAAAAGGCCACCCGCGCCTTTGATGTCGCCCATTAAGATGGAGTTATCAAACCAGCTTGTTTCTGAGATATTGGTCACTTTTACACTTTTACATGTACCAAAATCCGCCATTTTTCGTTCAGCCTCGGGCAGAAAAAATGCCCGCATGGGAGAGTAGGAGAAAATTCCCATGGCGCTTAATGTTCCAAGTCCAAGACCTGTAGCCGCCCCTTTGAGAAATTCCCGTCGCCCTTGGGTTTGTGTTGTTGGCATTATCGCCTCCTTTTTAGTAAATGCGCAGCGCATTGGTCATGGCTGGCAAGAGGTAAACAAGGGCAAAATAAAAGACAACCCCACCAAGTGTTCCCCCAATCACACCACGGTAAAACGCAGGCGTGAGGACGGATTTTTCATGGACACCATGGGCGGTTTTTACCACTTCGCCCTCTCGTGAGAGGCGCCATCCTGGCCACCCGTCCATGAACCAGTAATTCACCAGCATCACATTAACGAGCCAAATCATAGGTACCATAGGAAATTGCTGTGGGTGTGAAAACCCTTTTTGTGTGCCTAAGAAAAGGTGCGCAGTTTTGTAGTACACATAGTATAAAACGACCGCCGCCGCGATGGAAATGAGGGTGCGAAAGAGGATGTTGACAGGTTTGCTAAAACGGTTCACGCCGTTATTGAGGTAAAAATGCATAAAGAGTGTTGGCACCAACCAAAAGATGGCCAATTCTCCTACATGTAACCAACGCCAATCAGGAGATTCATCCCGTCTTGTGCCTCGAATCGCTTCGCCCCACGCCAATTCTTGGGCGTAGTAGAGAAAAAAGCTCAACGCCACGGCGATGGCAATGATGCCCATAAAAGAAGCAGTGCGTCGTAGCCAAGGACGTTCGATCATGGAAAAAGGATACCGCTCCCAAATGGTTTCGTGCATCCAGACGATGACCGTACAGCACATAATCCAAGCGATATTAAAGTTCCCGTGGACAGTGTCAGCAAAGCTTTCCCACCAAGGAGGTGTGATAGCGGTAAATTCTTGCCACGGGTCAAATAAGATGGCCATGTGGGAGTGAAAGGCCACAAAGTAGACGATGAAACTAAGGAAAAAAGTAAACATCAACACCGTAAACCCTTTGATGGGCTGTTTGAGGTTTTGCCACGGAGCATTTTCAGCAGCCACGACCCACGCAGGACTAAGCCACGAAGCGATAGCGGCAAACATTAAGATGGCTTGGGCGGAATACTCGATGGCGTAAAACTCAATGAGTCCAAGTTCTGTTAGCCGTCTAGGGCTAAAGTACGCGATCGCCAACTCCCCCAAAACGGTCTCAAAAAACCCTTTGAGCAAAACGGTGAAAAGCACAACTGTTAGGGTTGTGAAAATGACACCTTTGAGCACAGGGTGGGTGTTTTTTAGCCACGTGCGGCTAAAGGGCCAAAAGTCGAAAACGTAGGCTATCCAAATCATGATGACCAGCAGCCAACGGCACCACATGTAGCCTTCAAAAGGCGTATACATGCGCATGATGCCCCTTGGGTCTTGAAAAATCCACCAGCTAATGTAAAACAGCACGGCGATAAACAGGGTGTTGATGAGCAGAGGCCAAGGCCCGCTGTAGCGTTTGACCAAGCTTCTCTCTTCGAGAAAAAGTGGTGTTTCCATCGTAACTCTCCTTGTACTAAGATTATAAAAGTCTTAATACAAGTATAGAAAAAGAGTGTCTCGGGATTGTCTCACGAAAAGGGAGGGGAAGAAGGGGAATTGTCTCCTAATTGTCTTTGCGGGGGATTTTGATGGTAAAGATAGCGCCTTCGTCGTCGTTTTCGACCAAAAGTTCTCCTTGGCAATGTTCTTCGACGATGGTCTTGGACATGCTAAGGCCTACACCTGTGCCGCCTTTGTCAAATTTGGTAGAAAAATAGGCATCGAAGATTTTGGTTTTGATTGCTTCGGGGATTCCTCCTGCGTTGTCTTTGACAATCAAATACAAAAAATGCGTATCTTTACATGTAATAAGGTGGAGGGTTGGGCGCAAAGATAAGGTTTCTTCAAAAGCATCTTGTGCGTTTTTGATGAGGTTAAGAAGGACTTGCCCTAGTTCGTTTTTGCACGAAAGAAAGGCTTCTTGGGAAGAAAAAGAGGTGTGGACACAAATGCCTTGCGCGTCTAGGATGGGTTGAATGATGGTCAAGGTTTTTTCAACAACAGCCTCCAAAGAGACCTCTTCTTTGTGGCGAATAGGGTTGAAAAAATTGCGAAAATCATCGATGGTTTGGGAAAGATGGCTGGCGTATTCTTCGATATGCTGTATTTCTTGCGTGAAAACCTTGGCCTCAAACTCTTCAAGCAACAGCTTCATAGACAGGAAGCCTGTGGTGGCAGAGATGGCTGAGAGCGGTTGACGCCATTGGTGGGCAATCATGCTAAGCATCTCCCCCATTTGGGCGAGTCTGGATTGAAACTGAAGTTGTTTGTCCTTTTCGCGCAAGGTGTTAAGCTGGCGTTTGACTTCCTCGTGAAGCTCTTTGTTGAGGTGGTGGATGCGCCGCTCATTTTCTTTGAGTTGGGTTACGTCCAAAGACGTCCCTACGAGTTTTAAAGGTCTTCCATCGTCCCCATAAAGCGCCTTGCGTTGGGTGCTGATAAAGACGTTGTCTCCGTTTTTTCGGCGGATGATGTAGTCGATTTTTTCTGTTTTTCCGCTAAAAATGGCTTGTTGGTTGAGGATTCTGACACGTTTAGCGTCTTCATCGTCTAAATAGCGGTCAAAAAATTCAAGGGTAGGGGTAAAGGTTTCTCTTGATTCTCCGTAGATGCGGTACATTTCATCGGACCAGGTGAGGGCTTGGGTGGCAAGGTCGATTTCCCAACTTCCAAGGTGAGAAATGGCTTCGGCATTGCGCAAAAGTTCTTCACTGTTTTTAAGTTTTTCTTGGGCTTCTACGGTGCTAGTGATGTCGGTAATCGTCCATAACACCTCTTCATTAGAAGGGATAGAATCTCCCGCAATGCGTAGCCAAAGGACGTGACCGTCTTTGTGTTTGAAGCGGTATTTGAGGTTGAGGGCTTCATTTTGACGCACTTTATTGAAGGCAATTTCGGCAAAATTGACATACGCGGCATAGGAGAGGTGGAGGGAAAGGGCAGATTGGTGGATGATTTCTTCGTGAGCGTACCCAAAGATTTTGCAAAAAGCAGCATTGGCTTCAACAATCAAACGCTCTTTGTCCACAATAAAAATCCCCACACCGCTGTTGTTGAACAGTTGTATGTAGCGTTCGGCTTGCTGTGCGTGAAGGTTTTGAGGGCTCACGGGCGATGCCATCGGAGTTTGTACCCTTCGCCATAAACAGAACAAATCAAGTCGCAGGATAATTTTTGCCGAAACCTCGAGAGCAGATTTCGCACCCGTTTGTTGTCACACGCATCATCATCAAAAACAGCTATTTCTATCTCTTCGCTACTAAAGATGCGCTCCTTTGAGCTAGTAAGCAAGTCGAGCAAAAACATTTCTCGCTTACTTAGAGGCACCTCTTGTTTTTCATAACACAGGCATTTGGTTTGCTTGTCCCAACAATACCCTCCTTCTAATTCAAGGGTGCAAGGAGACGCATGGTGAGAAAGGTTCAGGATTTTTTGTAGCGTCTGGACGACTTCTTCAAATTGAAAAGGTTTTAGCAAATAACCCTGTATGCCTAGCTTAATGGTGGTGAGAAAATACTCAGGATTGTTGTAAGCGGAAAAAACAACAATGGGTACATGTACGTCTTTGCTCCGAATAGCTTCAATAAGCCCAAGCCCATCCATCCCTGCCATGTTAATGTCTGTAAAGACCATATCAAAAGGGTGAGCCTGAAACTGCTCCCACCCCTCTTTTCCATCGGTCACGGAGACAATATGGTCAAAATACATAGACAGCATCTTGGTCGTTTGCAGACGCACTTGTGGGTTGTCTTCCGCGTATAAAACACGCAAAGGTTTGCAAGTGGCGATGAGTTTTTTTAGTGTGCTTTGGTCCATGGCATCCTCAAAAAAGTAAGGCATTTGTGGGGATTGTAGCACGACAGGCTTAAAGGAAGAAGTATGAAAACGTTCTTTTTGGAGGAGGTAGGCAAAACTCTTTATCAGCGCGTTGTAGCTATAATGCGCCAAAATTTACACAAGGAAAACCCATGGAAGCACGCGATAGTAACGGAAATATTCTAGCAGATGGTGACGCGGTCATGACCGTCAAAGACCTCAAAGTTAAAGGGATGCCAAAAACCCTCAAGCGTGGCGAAGTCATCAAAGGCATTCGCCTCACAGACAGCGCAAACGAAGTAGAGTGCCGCATTGGTAAAAGTACTGTGGTGCTAAAAACAGAGTTTTTGAAAAAAGCGTAAAATTTTTACATGTAAGCGGGCTTTGCGCCCGCTTAGCGTTACGCGTTGAGATTAGCGTTGGCGAAGTCCCAATTGACAAGATGTTTGAAGAAGGTCTCCAAATAATCAGGTCGTCGGTTTTGGTAGTCAAGGTAGTAAGCATGTTCCCACACGTCTACCGTGAGGATGGCTTTTAAGCCATGGGCTATGGGCGTGTCGGCATTGGAGGTTTTGGTGATTTTTAGCTTGTCACCTTCAAGCACCAACCAGGCCCATCCGCTTCCAAACTGCGTGGCTCCTGCAGTTTTAAACTCTTTCAAAAACGCTTCATAGCTTCCAAAGTCTTCAGTGATTTTAGCAGCAATGCCCTCTGTGGGTTCGCCACCGCCATCAGCTTTCATGGAGTGCCAGTAAAAGGTGTGGTTCCATACTTGCGCGGCATTGTTAAAGATACCTGCTTTGCTGGCATCTCCCGCAACAGCAACGATAATCTCTTCGAGGGTTTGGCTAGTAAGCTCGGTACCTTCAATGAGGTTGTTAAGGTTGGTAACATAGGCTTGGTGGTGTTTTCCGTGATGGAAGCCTAGGGTATTGGCACTAATGTGGGGTTCAAGAGCATTGGAATCATAGGGCAAATCGGGCAGTGTAAATGACATAATTGTTCTCCTTTAAGAAAAGTTATTGTTTGTATTTTACCCGTTTGGGACTTAAAGGATACTGGCGTTTTAAGAGAAGATGTGCGGGGAAAGTATCCCCGCAGTGTTGTTAGGACGTTTTAAAAACGGCCAATGAATGGCTAAGATTTTCAGAAAGTTTAGAGAGATGTTCTGCCGCTGCGGCAATCTCCTCAACACTTCTAGCGTTGGTGGACGTGAGTTCGTTGAGGGTTTGGATGCGTTTAAGGGTTTGGGCAGTTTCTTTTGCGCCATTTTTGGCATCTTGGACTGTTTGAAGGGCGATGCCTTTGGCCCGTGTGATGCCTTCAACGCTTTTACGCATGAGGGTTTCGGTATTTTTAGCTTTTTCACCCAATGCTTCGATATTTTTAGCACTTTTTTGCATACTTGCGGCAGATGTTGCAACAGATTGGACGATGAGTGCTACGGTCGCGTTACTCTCATCCAAACTTTTTTGAGTGCGCTCGGCCAATTTTCGCACTTCATCGGCTACGACTGCAAATCCGCGTCCGTGTTCACCCGCACGTGCGGCTTCGATGGCGGCATTGAGCGCCAACAAGTTGGTTTGGTCGGCGATGTCAGCGATGACTGTAAGCACACTTTTGACCTCTTCGGCTTGGAGGCTAAGCTGTTCAAGCTCTACGGAAAGTTCGTTTTGTTGCACAACGACATTTTGCAACTGGCCTGAAACTTCCAAGACTTCTTTGGCTGCATCATCAACCTCTAGTGCAGAAGCTTGGATAAGCTCACCTGAACGGGAAGAACTCTCTTCACTGGTTTTTAAAAGCGTCGCGACGGCTTGGGTGGCTTGGGTAGTTTGGTCCATTTGGGTAGCGCTCTCTTCGGTGCGTCTGCCGATGCTTAGGGAGGTGCTAGAGAGCTCTTGGGCCACCGAAGCATTTTCGATAGCTGTGTGTTTTGCGCCGTCGATAGCCTTGGAAAGGTCTCGCAAAAGTGCGTTGACGGCATCCATCGCATCAGCGATTTCATCACGGGTGCCTGTGTCAATCACTGTGGCGAGATTGTTGGTGCGTTGGATTTTCTCACAGGCTTCTTTTGCCTTGCTTACCGAGGCTTGGATGGAGCGCGCGATGATAAAAAATACTCCCGCGAACACAAGTCCGATGATGCTTAAAACGATTTCTATAAAAAGCTCATTTTTTTCGATGGTAGCGATGTTGTTATCACGCATGCGTTCTACTAGGGCGTGGGCGATTTTACTAAATTCATCGAAGGTCGTAGCAGATTCTTGTGTGAGGCGTGTGAGGGTTTGGTGCTCGGTGGGGTGGGTGTGCATAAACGCTTCTTGTTGTGCTAATGTTCCGTGGGCTTGTAAAATGGCAAGGCGCGGTTCATTGGCTTTATACCACCCTTGCGCCAGGTCTTTAAGGTTGCGTAAGCGCCCTTGGTTTTCGGCTGAGCGGGTGATGGCAAGGAGGCTATCAAGGGTTTTTTGCAGATTTTGATAGGACGTATTATAGCCCTCTAAGCGTTGAGACGAGAGAAACATTTGGTAGCCCCGAAGCTCGGCCATGGCGCTTACGGCATTGTATTCGATGTTGCCCAAGAGCAACATGCGGGTGAGTGCGGTTTTGGAAAAAGTTGAGCTTTTAACAATCTCATAACCAAGAAAAGAAAAGCCAATCACAAGGATGGCTAATAACATGTAGAGTTTCGCCCGAATAGTCCGCAACATGGTAAATCCTTTAAAGAATAAAAGTTTCGCATTATAGTGTTTGAATGTAAAATGAACGTAAAAAAAGGTGCGTTATTGCCACATTTTTTCGGTGGTGGCGCGTTTTAGCATCTGTGTGAAAGAGGGAAAGGTCGGTGGATTGTTTACACTAATCCAACGGTTTTGCGCGTCGATAGTAAAGACACGTTCCTCGTTTATGCACACTTCCAAGCGCAAATCAGTGCGACGAAAAAAAGGCAGGATTTTAAAGCTAAGGTTGTCAAGCACAAGAGTAGGTGAGTCTGGTGTCTGAACAGCTAGCACCATGTGCCAAGCTCCGCTGTAGCGATCATGTACGACACACAGCCCCATGGACGCGGGCGAAATCCCCAAGTCTTTGAGGGTGTAGTATTTGCTGATGGCATAATCTTCACAATCTCCGCCGCCGCGCGCCAAAAACTCCCCTCTTGTAGCCCAATAATCTTCCGAAGCATACTGGTGCGCATCGTGCATGGGAACGATAGCGTTGAGGTAACGATTAACCGTTTCAAGCCTTACATGTAAGGAAATTTCGGGTGCAATTTCGTTCATAAACCGCTCGTAGTCTCTTAAAATAGAATGAGCCAAGGGTGCCTTTTGTGCGGCAAGAAAATCTGGAGAAAGCACAAAAGGGCGCGCCCACGCAAACGCAAGAAGCGCCCCAAGAAGAAAAATACTACGAAACAAGCGGCGAAACAGAAGCAATGTGTCTGCCTTGAAAGTGGGAAACACCCATGGGGAATAAGGTGCGCACTTCGTTTTGGGTTTCAGTATTGGTGGCGATGAGTGTGATGCCAAGGCTTCGGATAAGGTTGGTGAAGTTTTCCCGTCCTTGGCCGGTGAAGGTGTCGTAAAACACATCGTGCAAATAAGGACTGCTAGCTTTCACGTATTCAGGACGTAGTTCCTGAAGGTATCCTGCCCCTTGAGGAGGAAGGGTGAAGTGGTCGAGGCCAAAATGGCATTTAGCATTTTTGAGCATTTGCGCAAGCAAGAGGGTGTCTGCAAGGGCGTGCAACGCGACTGTGTTGTGGACTTCTGCCCAGATTTTCTCTCTCACGCTAAGGGGTGTGTCATCAAGTAAATTTTTAAACCAGCGCACGTTTTCATGGTTTTTGACAAAATCTCCGCTTAGGTTTAGCGCAAGATCAGGAGCGCCAGGATGTTCTTTGAGATGGTTTAGCACTTTTTCAATCATATAGCGGTCGAGTACTTCCACAAGTCCTAAGCGCATCGCGATAGGGATAAAACGTCCTGCTGCGTGGAGGGTGCCTTCGTTGTCAAGCCAGCGCAAAAAGACCTCTTCGTGGAGCAGATGTTCTCCCGCGCTTTCTTTTTTGACAACACTTTGGCGTGCGAGTTGAATACGGGACTCTTCCATGCTTTTGCGCAATTCGTCTTTCCACTCTTCCCGCCCAAATATAAGCATCTCTTCTTCTTTGTCACAAATGTACACGGTGAAGTTTTCATCGCTCTTGGAGTGCATCAACCCATAATCAGCCCGAGAAAAGAGGGATTTTAGTGTTTCATTTTCTTGATAAATCCCCACGCTGCATCCTGCAAGGTAGGGGTATTTTTCTTGACCGGTTTGTGTTTCCATGGCGGCATGGATGGCTTTCATAACACTTTCCATACGCTTGGCAATGTTTCCAAGTTCCATCAAGGGAACCAAGACAAAAAAATCACTCTCATTTAGGCGTGCGATGATAACGTTTTCTTCCGTGCCAAATTTCTCTTTAAGGCTTTCTGTAATGGTTCTAATAAGCGCGTTGTAGCGTTCATAACCCGCATCTTTTTTAAAGCGCTCTGCCTCGTCGATGCTCACCATCGCATACGCGCCACGGGAAAGTCCTGTGTCGGTTTGAAAATAATCTGGCAAGGTTGTGTTGACGTAGCGTCGGTTGTAGAGTTTGGTTTGCGCATCGATGTAGAGCAGTTCGTGGTAGCGTTTTAGGGTTTCGTTTTCGCGGTCAAAGATGTCTTTGACCTTTTCGACCATGGCGTTCATGGCTTTGGTAGTGGAGCGAAATTCGGTTGTGAATGGAAGTTCTTTTTCGATGATAAAGGCATTGTCGATGATGGCTTTGGCTTGTTCGGCGATGCGTTTGAGGGATTGCAACGAGAGGGAGAGCAGGGCGTAAAGCACCCCAAACACCAAGACACCAAAAAGAGCAAAGGTTTTACACAATTCTAAAAACGTGTGGTAAAGCTGACGGTAGGCATTGCCCGTGTGACCCTTGACTTCTAAGATGCCAAACTGATGCCACCCCATCATGATTTCACTGTGGGCACTCACGCTTTCAAGTTCGATGGTATTGATGAACCACTGGGGCACGTCGCTTAAGAGCACTTTGGTTTTACGTACATAAATGGGCGCATCATCGATGCCCACAAGGGCGATGCGCTCGTAATATCCGCTATCAAAAATGGCATTAATCATCGTTTCCATGAGTACCAAATCATCAGGACTTGCGGCTTTGGCCAAGGAGAGGCCTAGGGAGTGGGCCGTGTTTTTAGCCTCGGTGTAGAGTTGGTGTTGGGTAAATTCGGTCGCGGTGTTGAAATTTAGCACCATCACCGAAGTGAGTACGAGGGCTAAAAAAAGTGTAAACGTGATAGCCATCTGTTTAAAGAGACTCATGGCCGGTCCTTTTTGATGATTTTGAGTTCGTCCCAGGCACGTTTTTGTCGCGTGCTTGCAGGGAGCATTTTGCCTAATTGTACATTTTTGGCGTCTAGTAAAGCACTACCACTAAAGCTGTAAACAGGAATCAAGTCTTTACGCGCTGAGGCAGGAAAGATTTTACGGTTGTAATTGTCCAATACTAAAGGCTCTGAACGGGGGGTTTCGTAGTAGAGTAGTATCATGTGAGCGATGTTGAGAGGGACGTATTTGACGTACCCCATAAACAGTTTGCTAGGGTCAACGCCAAGCTCAACGAGGGTAAAATACTTGGCGATGACGAAGTCTTCACAATCGCCCTTGTCTTTTCCGATAAACTCTAACCGTGTTGCCCAATAGTCACTCACGCCCCACACGTCTTTGTCGAGTCCGTAGGGAGTTTTGTTAAAAAAATCATTCACCGCTTCGAGCTTGCCACGCTCATCAAGTTCTTGGGCTTTATTCATCATGCCAACCAGTGCTAATACGCGGTTTTTGGCAAAAAAGCCATACTCTTTTTCAATCTTTTCGAGTAGCTGGCCTTCGATGATAAACTGGGATGTACTAAAAAGGGCGACAGCGGTTGCTGCCGCCAGTATGCCAAGGACAAAGCGTTTTTTCATACGCTAATCATAGCGTATTTACACAATGTCCGTATCGACAGTTTGGTTGATAATGAGCGTAATATCGCTACCATTATAAACCGCCTCGTACACACTTTGTTCTGGTGTGCTTGTCGCATCGTTTTTCGTCCAAACATCGTTGTTTTCTAGGGCATCAACAGTGATTTGGACGTCGCCTTCGCCTGAAACAATCAAGACGTTGTTGTCGTCTGTGAGGTTAAAGACATCTTCAACGCTAAGGCTGATAGGCGTATCGGTGTCAAGTTTGAGGATTTCAATGTTACGTACATTGCTAAGGTCAATGTCCTCAGAAAGCACCAAGGTATCGATGCCATCGCCTCCGTCAATAAGCGTAGATTCTAGGGTCGGCACCAAGATATCATCACCCGCAGTTCCCACAAGCGCTCCTTCACTTCCCCAGACCACATTAAGGGTTGTGCTATCAAGGCGGATATCAAGTGTTGCCTCATCGGTCGCACCACTTGGATGGGTGAGCTGGTAGGTAAAGGACTCAACTTGCCCAACGTTGTCAAGTGAAGCCTCAGGCGTATAGGTGTAGTCGCCGTTTGCAAAAATGGTCAGTGTGCCGAATTCGCCTGCAACTGTGGTGCCAGAGGCGCTTGCGGCTTCAAAATCACCTTCAGTGAAGATAGAAAGTGTTGTGCCAACAGAACCAAGGACATCATCACTGAGGACATTGCCACTAGCTTCTGCGGTTTGAATCTCGGTATAAGAAGCAGGTTGTGCAGTGAGGTCAACATCGCTGACTTCGACGCTTGGATACTTGTAGCTTCCAAAAGGCCAGAATCCATCATAATATCTACCACTGGTGCCTATAGTGATAGAGATTTCGTAATTCCCTGCATCCAAACCAGAAACCGTAATGGTTCCATCGCTATTGAGCGTACCACTACCATCAATAGTAGTCTTTGTGCCATTGGCAATCTCAAAGAGCGTCCAGTGGTAGGTCGCACTTGTGCTACCAGGAGCGGTGACGTCTACACTAAAGCTAAGTTCACCCGTTGCATTTTCTTCGATGCTAAATTGCTCTGTTTTGGTGAGCGTACGAGTACTGTTGCCCGTTCCTTGGAGTCTAAACTCATTGATTACCTCTTCAGTAGTTGCTTCTGGCGCAACAAAAACCTCATTAATAGTCGTTGTGGCAAGGTTGTCAACCGCGTCTAGTGTGGCTTGGCCGTTGATGGTAACGGTGAGCGTGGAAGCCACACGGTCGCCATCGGAGTCGGTGAGGTAGTAGGTGAATTCCTCGGTAATCGTCTCGTTTGCATCCAGACCATCTTTCACCTCTCGGTCGAGTGTGTAGGTGTAGTTACCCTGCGCATCCACGGCTAATGTGCCGTAGGTGCCTTGGACAACGCCACTTTCGATGGTGTTTTCACCGCTTGCCCATGTGATGCTTTGTGCATCGGCTGGGCCGTCTGCTCCCCAATCTCCCTCGACGTGTCCAACGGTATCAGAAACAGTGGGCAAAGCGTCGGTGGATGAGATTTTGGCAACCAACTCATAGGTATTGGCTTGGTTTTCAAGGGTGTGCACAGTGGTGACAAGATTGCCGCTTCCGTCCACAAAACCAAGAATGCTAAAGGTGTAAGTTTGGCCGTTAATCTCTGTCTCGAACGTCGCATTTTTAATGGTCACAATGTCCGCATCCGCTTGTGGGTCAACGCCGCCGTTGGGTGTTTCCTCGTGCTCAAATTGGATGGTGTGCGTGATAAGGTGGCTTTGGCCATTGATAGTGACCATAAACTTCACCTCAAGGTCGGCTGATTCTAGGCTGGGGCTGTTGTATGTTAGTGTAAAGTTGTTATGTGTAAAGGTTCCCAGCGTGAACTCGGTGTCGATTTCAACCCCGCCATTGGCGCGCAAATCTTCATTGTCCATAAAGACATAGCCTGAAGCTTGGCCTCCTGCAGAAGGCGTTCCCCACTCAATTTTGTCGTGGTAGGAGTCGCTGTCAAGATCGGTGCCTGTGTACTTGTTGTTGCTAGCTGTCGTTTGAACATTAACCCAGCCCGCAGCAAAATTGCCGACTAACACTTCAGTTGCAGCAACACTTAAGGTCGCTTCAGTGCTAAAGCTTTGTGGCGTGTCGTCAGTGATGTCGATAGTAACAGTCACTTCCGCTGAGGCTTCGCCATCAGAAACAACAACCGTGAAGCTGTCTTGAGTGCTCGTATGGGTCGCAGCAGGCGGTGCATCGTTGGATGCAGGGTCGGTGAGTTCGTAGGTATAGCTAAAGTTGCCATTGCCATTGTACGTTGTGACCGTAACTGTGCCGTATTGTGTAGCAACACTCTCTCCTACGAGGCTAGCAAATCCATCGGACGCACTAACGGAAAATTCCGCTCCCGCAAGGGTGATGGAAGTGATGTCATCCAGTCCATCTGCATCGGCGATAGAGAAGACACCAGTAGCAACAATAGCTGCCCCTGATGGGCTAGAACCGGTTGCAAGACCTGATTCAGATACGGTGTCGTTGACATTGTCAGGGTTGCCTGTAGTGACCGTAATGGTTGGCTCACTATTGCCTGGGTCAACAGTGATGGTCACAGTTGCAGTGTCTGTGCCGCCGTTGCCATCAGAAACGGTGTAGGTAAAGGTTGCATCACCGCTAAAGCCACCTGTTGGTGTAAAGGTGATGGTGCCGTCCTCATTAAGAACAGCAGTCCCGTTGACCGCGTCGCCAACGCTTATGATGCTTAAGGTGTCGCCGTCTACGTCACTATCATTGGCAAGCAAGTCCGCCGCAAGGATAGTAAGCGGTATATCTTTGCTTGTTTCAAGTGTGTCATCTAGGGCTACTGGTGCGTCGTTGACAGGGCTTACATGTAAGGTTACTGTCGCGCTATCTTCGCCGCCATTGCCATCAGAGATGGTGTAATCAAAGGTAGCCACGCCGTTGAAATTTTCTGCAGGCGTAAAGGTGATGGTGCCGTCTTCGTTGAGCTCAACGGTGCCATTAACCGCATTGCTTACACTGATGATAGTAAGCGTGTCGCCGTCAATGTCAAAGTCGTTGGCAAGTAACATTTCTGGTTGGAAGGTAAACGCTGTATCTTCGGGCGTGACGTATGTTCCTTCGTTGGAAAGCGCTGTATAAGTTAGTCCGCCATCAGCACTGATTTCAGGTTTAAAGACATACTCGCCACCTTGATCCCACCAGTACATTTCGATGTCGTACCAGCCGTCTGCATCGATGGTAAACTCACCATGCACGCGGGTTGTTGGGCTTTGGTTGTTGTCATATTTGGCAACACTCTCGCCGTTAATGAGGATTTCGTAGCCATCGTCTGCATATACTTTGAAATTATAGGTTCCTGCTTGGATGTACACGCTTCCGCTAATGTGGATACCGCCTTCTTCAGTATTGGTTTGTCCGTTGGTGTACTCAAGAGACGCACCATCGTCACCCAAGAACTGTTGCAAGCTATTGCCTGTTGCTACGCCGTTGCTGCTGCCATAACCGTACCATACTTTTGTCGCTTCAAAGGTAGCGGCAGGGTCGGTGGTGGCGACGATGTGTTTGAATTCAGTGAGGTTGTCCACAAGGTAGCTGTTATTGTTGACGTACGTATTCCCGCTTAAGCCGTTGTCATCGCTATCCACAGCATAGTAGTTGCCAGTCAGCATGCCAAAGGAGAAGGTGGGTTTACCATCATCCGTTGCCACAGGCGCATCGTTGGTACCTGTGACGGTAATGGTAACTTCTTGTGGCGCAGAAGAGGCACCATGGCTGTCTGTAGCAATCCATGTAAAGGTAACATCGGCAGTCTCAGTGACGCCAAGGGACTGGTACGCTTCATCGGAAGGATCGAAGCTGTAGCTACCGTCATTGTTAAGCACAAAGCCAGCAGGTGCGTCACCCACAAGGGTGTAGGTTAATGTGGTCGCATCATCATCGCTGTCGATGTCGTTGGCGACAAGTTGTCCTGTGATAAGAGCCCCATCTTCCACCGCGGTAAGGTCGTCTTGAACCTCGGCCACAGGCGCATCGTTGGTGCCTGTAATGGTAATCGTGACCGTTTGGGTATCGGTTGCACCGTGTTCGTCTGTGACAGTTGCGGTAAAGGTTTCAGTTTTGGTTTCGCCTTGTGCGAGTTGGTCTGCAAGTGAGCCAGGTGTTCCATCGACAGTGTATGTCCACTTTCCTGTTGTTGCGTCAATCATAAAACTTCCATAATCACCCGCGTCATCGCCTGACCATGTTAATGTAGCGCCAGTATCCACATCGGTTGCTACTAAGGTGCCTGTGGCGTGTACGGCTGCGACAGGTGTGGTGACACCCTCGTCCGTTGCAATACCCGCTTCAACAGCCGTACCAGTGGTGTCGGAATCGTCGGTGATGATGGGCGCATCGTTGGTGCCGACAATCTTAATCGTCACCGTTTGGGTATCTGTTTTAGGATTACCGGGTTGGTTATCGTTTGCGACGACGGTGAATGTTTCATATCTTACTTCACCTTGCGCTAATTGGTCTGCGGCTGAACCTACGTCTGGATTGACCGTGTACGTCCACTCGCCCGCTTGGTTGATTGCAAAGCTTCCATAGGTTCCTGTGGCATCGCCTTGGATTGACCACTCTACGCTTTCATTGTCCACATCGGTTGCTACCAACGTGCCCATGGCTTGTACCGCTGCTACTGGTGTAGTTTCTCCTTGTCCGTCTGTCACAACACCTGCTTCTGAAGCTTCCCCTGAGGTTTGGCCTGAGATAACAGGGGCATCGTTGGTGCCATTAATCGTAATAGTAAGGGTTGACGTGGCAATAGCGCCATTGGCATCTCGGATGGTGTAGGTAAAGGTTTCTGTGAGGGTTTCGCCTTCATTGAGGGCATTAACCTCACCATTTCCATTGCTAAGGGTGTACATGTAAGCACCCGTAGCTTTATTGACTACCAAGCTACCATAAGCGCCACCAAGGGTTAAATTCCCAAAGAAGTTGGTTGTCGTATCGCTGTTTCCTGTAAGGTCAGAAGTGACTTTAACAACATCAAGGGCAAGAATTGGATTGGCGTGTCCGTCTACATCATAATCATTGCCAAGCAAGCCGCCAATTGCAAATGGATTGCCTGGTTCAATATCGCCCCAGAAATTACCATTTCCAGCCTCAGTGACGCTGTTGGTATCCGCAACGGCGACAGGCGCATCGTTGGTGCCAAGTACGGTGATAGTGACATCACGGGTATCGGTCGCTCCGTGTTCGTCAGTGACTGTAACTGTGAAGGTTTCAGTCACACTTTGTCCTTCTTTGAGTTTATCTGCAGCGGAGCCTGGTGTTTCATCGACAACATAAGTCCACACACCAGTGTCTTCATTGATTTCAAAGCTTCCGTAGGTTCCTGTTGTACTGCCAGACCATGTAAGCACAGCACCATTGTCCACATCGGTTGCCATCATCGTGCCCGTAGCTGGCGTAGCAGGGACGACAGTACCATCATCAAGGTTACCCGCTTCGACAGCCGTACCAGTGGTGATAGAATCGTCGGTGATGATGGGTGCGTCATTGGTGCCAACAACGGTCAACGTCACGGTTGCAGGAGCAGAAGTATTGGACTCGCCATTGGCTTGTGTGCTACTGCTGTCTGTGGCGGTGTATTGGAAGGTAATAGTTGCACTCTCGCCTACGGCTAAGGCATTGAAATCACCCACAACACTGTAAGTTCCGTCTTCGTTTACGACGACTTCGTAGTCAGTGATGAGTTCATTACTAACGTCTACACTCTCTTCTACTAAAGCGTAGGTGTGCGTGTCGTTAGCATCAGCATCTTGGGCTTCAGGAAGGGTGCCACTAAAGGTATTGGTGCCATCAAGGGCTTCGTCTTGTGTGTCGCTCACGTCTGCTACCACTGGGCGGTCATTGGTACCCGTGATGGTAAGGGTTACCGTGGCGGGCTCGCTGATAGAGCTTTCATTAACGCCATCAGTACCATCAAACCCACGGCCGTCGTTGGCAACGTATTGGAAGGTCACTGTGGCAGTTTCGCCTGCGGCGAGAGCGTTAAAGTTACCTTGGATGGTGTAAGTTCCGTCTGCATTGACAACAACCGTGAGGTTGGTAACAAGTTCATTGTTTACATGTAAGGATTCTCCTACAACCTCGTAGGTGTGGGTATCGTTGGCATCATCATCTTGTACGGCAGGAAGCTCTCCGTTGAAGGTCGTAGTGACATCTTCCACACCTGATTGTGGGTCAGCGGATTCGTAAATGGCAGTGCCTGAACGTACCATATCCTCTAAAAGATTGGCAGCGTAAATTTGCATATTGGTGTTTATTGTTCCATAGTCGTTACCTAGGTAGTAATCCAGTGGAATTGTAGAATAAATTACTGTGCCTGAGCCATACTGATAGGAAAACGTAACGACTTGATTGGGGTTGCCATTCGTCATTAGCACAACAGCACCCTCTGGCAAACTGCTTAGTTCAACATAGCCATGATTTGAATAGCCCCCACCATCTAAAGAAGTATCATCAATGGCTCCTCCTAGGCCAGTTTTTAATCCTTCATCCGCAATGTCGATGTCATACAAGTTCCCAGCTAGCCTGTGAAAAATGATAGATTCTCCACCTGGAAGAATTTGCGCTCCATTAGTAACGTATCTGTCGTGAATAATTAAGGTCATGCCTTGACTTACAGCAGTAGTAATGGCATCTAACTGTGTTAGGTATTCGGAACCATAGTTGTCATTGCTTGGATTTTGAACATAAAGGGTGTCGATACCACTCAACTCTTCTGCACTTAAAGTAAAGAGTTTGAGACCCGTAAGGCCAGCGGTCTCAATGGAGTCAGTTTGAGCACTAGCACCTTCTCCGTTGTTCATGTCGTAGTAGCCCACGAGTCCAGTGCCACCGCCTTCGCCATTGGCATTCACATCACTCACGACAGGTTGGTCGTTGGTGCCTGTGATGGTTAAGGTAAACGTAGCCACTTGGGAGGCCGCGTCGAAGTTATCAACCGCGAAGAACTCAAAGGTTACTACAGCGTTTTCGCCAGCAGCCAAGGCGTTAAAGTCGCCAGAGATGGTGTAGCTACCATCAGGATTAAGCACAAGTGTCAGGCCTTCAATGGCGACACCATCGGGCGTAGTAACGTTTAAAGAGCCCTCAACGGCAAAAAACGTGTGGGTGTCGTTGGGGTTTGTGTCGGTGACAAGGAGTTGTCCAGAGATGACATTTTGGCCATCTAGCACTTCGTTTTGCGAGAGGCTTGTATCAAACACCGTAGGAGCGACGTTAACAATGCCATCTTCTGTAGCTTCATCAACCTCGCCACCTGCTAGGTCGGTGCCTAAGATGTAAGAACCAATATCGCCCAAATCGCCTGTGCGGTCGGCAACAAATACATCGCCCGTGCCGCCGTCACTCGCAGGACCTTCTTGACCCGCGGCGGCTTCTTCAAGGGTTTGACCTTGCGCTAAGGCTTCTTGGATGGCTTGAACTTCAGATTCAGCGTACCCTTGTCCACTGTAGACAGAATCATCTAGCAAGGAGGATTCTTCGCCTCGCATAGCGATTTGACGCCCGTCTTCAAAGAGGACATTAACGCTGCTGTTTTGCCCTACGGTTTCAAGGGTTTCATTGGCATGCACGGGGTCTCCCATGACCAAAATACGGACGGTTCCATCAGCTGAAACTGCTCTTACGACTCCTGCGACTTGTGTCACAAATCCGACGACTGTTGCCATGGTAAATCCTTTATGCGGGTAATTTTAACTATGAAAAGTATAGGACAAAGAAGAGAGGAAGGGTATTCCTCATTGGTGGTATTTTTGTGTCAGATTTAGGTTTAACGAAACATGAGTGCCAGAGAGAGCCGGTCGTGAATGCCGAGCTTTTCAAAGATGGTGCGTAGATGAACTTTAACAGTGTGTTCAGTGATAAAAGAGATTTTTGCAATCTCTTTGTTGGACCGTCCTTGTGCAACTAGCGTGGCAATTTCATATTCACGTTTGGTGAGGTGCTGGGTGAGAGAGTCTGAGGGCGAGGTTTGAGGAAACCCTTGAATCATTTGCAGTAAAAATTCAGGATAGAGCCAAATACTTCCTTCTTTAATCAGCATGAGTGCTTGTTGTAAGTGCACAGCAGAAAGCCTCGCATTGGCGTAACCAAAGATACCAAGGCGTAAAAAAGGTTTGCCTTCTTCAAAAGAAGGGATGTCGCTTAGGAGCATGATGCGTGAGCGTGGAGCATGGGTGCGCAGTTGCAACATGCCTGAAACCAAAGGAATGTCCCCAAAAAATTCCCCGTGAACAAGCACGATGGCAGAAGAAGAACCATCAAGGATTTCAAGCAAGCGTGAAAAATCCTTTACATGTAAAGGATTTTCCGACTCAATCGCCGCTTTCCAGTGGAAAAAAATCGTAGGGTGAGTGACACAGCACAGTACCATATTAGCGCTCCCGTAAGGCGTTTTGCTTGGCTTTGAGGATGGGTTTGAGCAAAAAGTCCAAGACTGTTTTTTTGCCCGTGATGATGTCAACACTTGCCACCATCCCTACTTTAATGTGTAACACTTCATTGGCAGAACTTAGGTGTGTGGAGTCGGTTTTAATCATCGCCACATAGTACGTGTTGCCTTTTTCGTCGGTGATGGTGTCTGCCCCGATTTGGCTCACGTGACCTGTTAGGCCACCGTAGATGGAAAAATCATAGGCGGTAAATTTGACCGTCGCGGGTTGGTCGAGTTGGATGAAAGCGATATCGGAGGGTTTGATTTTCACTTCTACCAAGAGTGCATCATCAACAGGTACGATTTCCATGATGTCCATCCCTGGTTTGACAACCCCGCCGACAGTGTTGGTAAAGAGTTGTTTGACCGTACCGCTTACAGGTGCGCGCACGATGGCTCTATCCACGCGGTCAGTGAGTGCGCCGATGGACTGCTGAGTGAGCATGAGTTCGGCGGAAACTTCGTTGAACTGCTCTTTGGCTTTGTTGCGAAAGGCGAGGGTGGTGTCTTGGATTTTGCCACGGGTCTCTTCGATGGAAGATTGGATGCGCGGCATGGAAAGCCTAGCACTCTCCAAATTCCCTTCGGCTTCATTTAATTGGCGACGCAATTGCAACAGCTCTATGCTAGGTACGATTCCTTGTTTGACCATGGGCTCTTTGAGGTCGATTTCTTCTTTGAGTAGGGCAAGGCTACGGGTTAGTTGGCGGATGCGTGCTTGCACTTCCGTGAGTTCGCTAGTGCGTTGGCGCAATTGACTGTTAATAATCTCAATAGCGTTTTCAAGTTGGGTTTTGTTGCTTAAAAAGAGGCTTTTTTCTTCTTCTAAAAAGGAAGAATCAATAGTTTGGTCTCTAAAAGCACTGTCAAAATCCAAGCCATTGGCTTCTGCGTACAAGCGAACCGTTTTGGCTTTGAGTTCTTGGATGCGCAGGTGGTTTTCCTGAAATGAGCTTACAAAACGAATGTCTTGAATCTTAAGCAGAGGTTGTCCACGTTGTACGTTGTCCCCTTCGCGCACGTAGAGTTCTTCGACGATGCCTCCTTCGAGGTTTTGCACCACTTGGACGCGGCTTGAGGGGATAACCCGGCCTTCTCCTCGCGCGATTTCATCTACAGAAGCGTAGCTTGCCCACACAATGAGCCACGCAACACACAGGGCAATCGTCCATAAAATCAACCGGCTACTAAGGGCAGATTTTTCTAAAACAGCCGCGCTTAAGCTCTTCATGTAAGCCAAATCTTGGGAAGAATAAGCGTGTTTTTTGGAGATGGAACGGATAGCGCTAGGGTCAACGCTGGGAAGCTTCTTAGCCACGGTTGCCTCCGTTTCCTTGGAGTTGTTTCAAGACGCTGTCTCGTGAACCGTCCAAAACAACCTTGCCGTTATCTAAGATAATAAGCCGTTCCACAAGGGGCAAAAGAGTGGTTTTGTGGGTGATGAGCATGATGGTTTTGTCTTCAAATTTTTGCATAAAATGGCGTTTGATTTTTGCCTCCATGGTGTTGTCGATGGCATTAGTAGGCTCATCCAAAAGCACGATAGGTGCATCGAGTAAAAACGCTCTAGCGATGGCAATACTTTGGCGTTGACCACCTGAGAGTGCCGCGCCGCGTTCGCCCACTTCCATCTCGTATCCTTGGGGATTTTGACGGATAAATTCTTCCACACCTGCAAGGTTAGCGGCTTCTAAAATCTCTTCATCGGTGGCATAAGGCGCTTTGTAGGCGATGTTTTCTTTGACGGTGCCATTGGCAAGCACGATGTCTTGGGAAACGTAACTAATATGGGTGCGTAAATCCGCAGGGTCGATTTGGCTAATGTCAATATCATCAATCAAAATACTCCCCGAACTTGGCTGATACAGCCCAAGGATGAGCTTTTCTAGCGTGGTTTTTCCTGAGCCAATCCTGCCGACAATCCCAACGCGCTCTTTGGGTTGAAGGACAAAGCTCACGTTTTCCAACGCAGGTTTTAAAGCTCCTGGGTAGGTAAAGGTGACGTTTTTGAACTCTATCTTGCCATCAAACCGTTCACGGTGGATGTATTCTCTCCCCTGAGGTCTGTCTACAGGAAGGGCCATGATGCCGTTTAGGGACGCGAGGGCGGTTTTGGTGTGTTGGTAGTTTGCCAAGAGTGAAGCGATTTGCCCAAGGGGTGAAATGGCACGAGAAGAGAGGATAACCGTTGCGATGAGTCCCCCCATGGTAAGGTTTAAATCTTGAATGAGATAGACCCCATACACGACGACTGCAACCGTGTTGAGTTGGATGAGTAGGGCGGTGATGGTGGAGATGGAGTTGGAAATGATGCGGGTTTTGAGCCCTTTTTGGGCAATCTCCCCCGAAGCTTCTTCCCATTGGTACTGTGCGCGTCCGGTGGCACCCATGGTTTTAATCATTTCGATGTTGCTAAGGCTTTCAATTAAAATGGCATTTTTGTGTGCGGCCGCTTTATAGGAGCTTTCAATGCTTTTGATAAGGGAATTTCGGATGGAAAACACGTAGCCTAAGAGTAAAAACATCACAATCAACGGAACAGCAACGATAGAACCGCCGATAAAATAAATCACCACGATAAAAATGACCACAAAGGGCAAGTCGATGATGGTGGAAACGGTGGCGGAAGTAAAAAAAGAGCGAATAGATTCAAACTCTTTGAGGTTGTTAGCAAAAGAACCGATGGACTTTGGCCACACGCCCATGGTCAGTGCCATGACTTTTTCAAAAATCATGGAAGACATGATGATATCGCTTTTTTTACCCGCGACTTCCAGAAAATACGCGCGCAAAAACTTTAGCACCGTATCGAGCACGTATACCACCGCCACGCCAATAGCCATGACCCAAAGGGTTTCAACGGCATTGTTGGGCACAACCCTGTCGTAGACATTCATGACAAACAGTGGACTGGCGAGCACAAAAAAGTTCACCACCAAAGAAGCGATGAGTACGTCTATATAGAGCTTGCGCGAACGCCAGAGGGTTCCCCAAAACCAGTGTTTGGATTCGCGCTGTTCAAGCACGTCATCTTTGCGTTCTGATTGAAGGTAAATACGTTTGAGGTAAAAAGCGTAGCCCAAGTATTCTTTCTCCAACTCCTCCACGCTGACCCAGCTTTCTCCTTCTTCGCACTCAGGAAGAATGATGCGTGCGTGGGTTTTGGTGGCATCAAATGCGTCTAAAATACACGCTTGCTTGTCTTTAAGGATGAGAATGCAAGGCAAAACGAGGGCGGGGATTTGGGCGAGGTGGCGCTTGACAACCTTGGAGGTAAACCCTGCACGCGCTGCGGCACGGGAAAAATTGGCTTTGGCGCCGTGAATAGAAAAAAGTTCGGGTTCGGCGCGCCCTTTGGCGGTGGGTAGTCCCTCGATGAGCGACTCAGCACTAAAGGGTTTTCCGTGAAGCTTGGCAATAATGACCAAGCACTCTAGCAATGGGTCTATGCCCACGGCATTAATGATTTCTTCTGGCATCTATCTCCCTTTAAAATCCTTCGCACCGCGCGGAATCAAGGTTTGTGCGGTGCGATAGTATACATCAATTACTGTGAGATAGAATCCAGTTCGTTTGCTTTAGAAACGCCAGTATCTGCCATGCCAACCATCTCAAGACCGTGTGTGCCTGCCACTTGAAGTAAGGTGCCGGTTTGTTCAAAGATGCGGTATTTGGCAAAGATTTTGTCGTATTTTGCGTTAGCAAGTTCGCGTTGGGCCGTATAGTACTCGCCTTCGGTATCCAAGATGTCTAGTAGGGTACGACGACCAAGGCCAAACTCTTCGTTATAAAGAGAGAGGGTGCGTTGACTTAAATCACGGTGTTTTTCAAGGTAGCTCATCTGCTGGTCAATCATGGTGTACGCGTTCCATGCCAAGCCTAGGCGTTCCTTGTTTTGGCGTTCCATCATGCTAAAGACTTCTTTTTCTTTAGCAAGTTCGCTGATGCGTTTTTGGCGCGTTGCACTGTCGGCACCACCATTGTAAAGGTTGTA
>JACUTV010000042.1 GCA_014859645.1 Campylobacterales bacterium | reverse complement strand
CGTGAGTTTTCCTTCTGCGATATTGGGGTAGTATTGGTGTCCGTTGATGATGAGCACATTTTTCATGGGCGTCCTTTTGTGTTAAATGATAAGGTGAAGTATAAATCTTGCGGACTTAAAATACCCTTACGATACTTTAGTAATGTAAGGGTAAAAAATATACAATGTGCTATAATGCCAACAAAAAAAAGGAACCGCCATGTATTTTGTGAACAACAAAGCCTACAAATGTTCCGTGGCAATCGCGCAAGATATTTTCAACGACAAATGGAAATTAGGGATTATTTGGCATTTGCTTGAGGGTGAAAAACGCTACAAAGACTTGTTTGAAGAGGTGCATGACATCACCCAAAAAACACTGACGGTGAAACTACGGGACTTGGAAGAAAAAAAACTCATCACGCGCGTCGTTTTTCCAGAAATTCCTCCCAAGGTCGTCTATTCGCTCACACCTATTGGAGAAAAACTTCGGCCTGTACTTAAAGAGATGTTTGAGTGGGGAGTCGCGTATGTGGAAGCGTGCGGTACCTTTACGACGCAAGAGGCGTCTGAAACGCCGCTAGCCAAAAAGGACTAGAGAGATGGCGTTATCTCTCTAGTTGGGTGTTAAGATTTCTTTGCTTTTTTCTCTTCGCGCTTTTCTTTTAGCGACTTTTCGGGTTTCTTCTTGGTCTCTTTTTGAACCGTTTTACCTTTTGCCATGCTTCCTCCTTTTTGAAGTGCTTAATGTGTTTGAATTTTATAGGAGTTAGGCTTAAAAGCAAGTCCGCAAAAACTGTTCCAACTCTTTTTGTGCCAGTGGCTTGGAAAAATAATACCCTTGAAAATAGTCACAACCAAAGGCAAGCAACAGTGCTTTTTGCTCTTGCGTCTCCACCCCTTCTGCTAAAATCCGCATCCCAAAATTTTTACCGATAGTGATGATATTTTGCACCATTTTTTGAGCCATTTCATCGTTTTGAATACCGTCGATAAAACTTTTATCGATTTTTAACTCATCAATTGGCAGTTTTTTGAGCATGCTCAAAGAAGAATACCCTGTCCCAAAATCGTCCATAGAAATCTCTATGCCAAGGGCACGGATTTGCTGTAAAAGGGGTATGAGGTAGTGAATATCTTCGATGAAAAGATTCTCCGTAATCTCAAGCGTTAAGGCAAGGTTGCTCATCTTACTCGCCTCAATAGTTGTTAAAAGATGGGCGTAAAAACTTGGTTCCATAAATTGGCGCACAGAGATATTGATGGAAAGTTTAAAGTCATAGCAGCAGCACTCTTGAAGGGGCTTGATTTCAAAACACGCCGTCTCTAGGATGAACTTTCCAAGTTGCGGCATCAGCCCTACTGTTTCAGCAAGGGGAATAAAACAATCCGGAGGAACCATCCCAAGTGTGGGGTTTTTCCATCGCGCCAACGCTTCAATGCCATAAAGCGTCCCCTCTTTGTCAACCTGTGGTTGATACACCAAAAAAAGTTCGCCGTTACTAATGGCACTACGCAAGGCTTGTTCGATTTGAATATTTTTCAAGAACCCTTCTTGCATAGTGTCGGCAAAAATATGGGCTGTGTTTTTTATTTTCTTTGATTCATACAAGGCGATATCCGCCGAGCGCAACAGCGTGTCTAAGTCTCTCCCATGATACGGGCACAAGGCGATACCAACACTAGCACCAACACTAAAGACAAGATCGTGCACATGGTAAGGCTTGGAGAGTGCTTCGATGAGTGATGCAGCAAAATGCATTAGGACATCGTGTTCGGCAAGGGGAGCAACGATGATAAACTCATCGCCACCATACCGCGTGACGATTGTATCTTTTGAGCAAACAGCGTTGAGGCGATGGGCGATTTCAATGAGCACATAATCACCAAATTGGTGGCCAAAACTGTCGTTAATGTTTTTAAAATGGTCCATATCTATGTACAAAAGGCTAAAAGTCGCCTCTTTGGCATCGATTTTTGAAGTAACGCGCTGCTGTAAGTAATTTCGATTTGGCAAGGCTGTGAGCGGGTCGTGGGTGGCTTGGTAAACTAAATCTTTTCGCCGTTTTTCTTCTGCAGTAGCTATCATCTTAAACAAGAAAAAGAAGAGCGTGCCAAACCCAAGGTAAAACACAAAATAGACAATAAAAGTTTGCAGAAAATCATTCATAACCGTTTTTAACTGTGTGTGCGACACCACCCAAAGCTGATACGTGTTGTTAAACTTTAGGCTTGTGAGGTACTTTTCTCCCTTGCTGTCTTCATAAATGAAAGAGACGATGCGTTCATTTTCTCTTAGGGTTGAGGAAGAAAGATGGTAGTGTTTCGACGCATTTTCATACACCGTATCGATAAACGCACTGGAGAGAGGCGTGTCGTAGATTACTTTATTGACGTGGTTGGCTTGGGAGTGGTACTGAAAATACAAATCCCTGTCTCGCACAACAAAGATGATTAAATTTTCTTTATTTTTGACAGTGCTAATGATGTTATCGTAAATAATATTTGACCTCAACAGTGCGGTCATAACCGCAACAGGGTTTCCTTGTGGGTCTCGAAGGGTTTTGCGCAGTGGCATACCCCACAAATTAGCCGAAGGGGAAAAATAGGTCCTGCCAAAGGTCATTTTAGGATTTGTGAGCGTTTCCAAAAAAGAGTCGCGACTCTCTGGAATACTAAGGAGGCTTTGCAGATTTTTTGGGTTGGGATCTGTACTCGCGTAAATAAACTCTCCATTTGGCTTTGTAACACCAAAAGCGCCAAGAGTGGGGTTATCAAGCAAGGGCCGAGCATGGTGTTCGATTTTGTGGCTCTCGTATAAGTGATGCTCATTTTGAAGAATACTCACACCGATAATATCCATCAGTCGCTCATGGGTGTCAAAAAGTGAATAGGTGGCGTTGGAGACGATTTCGACGATATTTTCTTGTGCGTTTTGGTAGTGAAAGGAGATATTTTTATATTTGAGGTAAGAGATGCTTGCAAAAAGGAGGGTTGCACAAACGCCTAAAATATAAAAAATGAGCCAAACATTTTTTTTCAAAAGCGCCATGCAAATCCCTTTTGGTCTTAGTGAAACAGTCTCTTATTGTAACATTTTTATAGACGCACTAAGAGCAAAAATGACACCTTTGTCCATCACATTTTCCCTCTCTTCGCCTCTTATAACTCCTCTACCTCAAACCGCCATGTGGGTGCGATGATTTCTTCTTGGGCGGCCACAAGGAGGATTTCCCGCGAACCTGCCAATTCGGTTTTTTTGAGCAGTCCATACACCGACGCCGCCGCTTCGCCAAGGGCGGTTTTGACACAACGTGAGCGCAAGTAGTGGACAAAAAAGAGGGCGGCAATAGCATCGCCCGCGCCGTTGAGCGTGACACCCAGCTTGGGAGTACGCACCCGCCAAAACTGGCCATTTTCCGAGGCCACCAAATCAAGGGCGTCGGAGGGTGTTTCTTTGGTTTGCACCGAGGTGACTAGCACGATGCGCGGCCCTTTTGCTTGAACGTTTTGGATGGCACTTTTTACCGCTTCTTCTGTGGGCGCATCTTGACCTGAGAGGTACTCTAACTCAAAATGATTGGGCGTGATGATGTCCGCTACGCCTAGCGCATGCTCATTCATAAACTCAGGAATGCCTGGCCGTACAAAGATGCCGCGTCCCACGTCGCCAATGACAGGGTCGCAACAATACAGCGCCTTAGGATTGGCCTTTTTCACCTGCTCCACTGCGCTTAAAATCGCGTAGCCAAGGTCGGGTGAGCCCATGTAGCCCGAAACCACACCGTCGCAACGTCCCAACACCTCGCGCTCCTCTAAGCCTTCCAGGAGTTCATCCACCGACTGTCCGTCAAACACGCGCCCTTTCCATGAGCCATACCCCGTGTGATTGGAAAACTGCACCGTGTGGATGGGCCACACTTCCACGCCAAGACGCTGCATGGGAAACACCGCCGCGGCATTGCCTACATGGCCATAAACGACGTGTGATTGGATGGATAAAATATTCATAAGGTATACCTTTGAAAAAGTTGTCTGCATTGTAACAAAAAGTGGTGGTGGATTTGGTAACGCACCCTTACATGTAAAGCACAACATGGCAAAAAAGTGGCCATACCTTGAGGACGATTTGGGTTATACTTTCACTATAAAGGAGAAATGATGGAACTGCATACATGGCTATTGTTTACGGGCGTGGCGTTGGTGGCGATCGTCTCACCTGGACCTGCTGTCCTTCTGGCTATTAACAATGCGCTAGCTCATGATTTGAAGACGGTCGCCCTTTCGTCTTTGGGAAATGTGCTAGGACTTTTTACCCTCTCTAGTGCCGCCATGCTAGGCCTTGGGGTGCTTTTGCATACGTCGGTGTATCTTTTTTTGAGCTTTAAGATTGTGGGTGCTTTGTATTTGATATATCTGGGCATCAAACAATTTAGAAACCTAGGAAACGCGTTTACCGCCTTACATGTAAAGGAAAAAAAGAGCAAAAAAGAGTTGTTTGGGTTCTTTAAAAATGGCTATCTCATTTGCGCCACTAACCCTAAACCTATCCTCTTTTTTACAGCACTTTTTCCTCTTTTTATGGAAGTAAATCGCCCGATTTTACCGCAGTTTTTCATCCTTACGTTGACGTTTATGACGCTTTCGTTCATGACGCTCATGCTGTATGCTTACTTTGCTAGAAGCTAAAATCGTGGTTTGCGCTCCCCCAAAGAGCCGCGTGGTTTAACAAAATCAGCGGCCTGTTGTTTGTGGGATTGGGAGTAGGACTTCTTGGACTAGAACGGCGATAGAGCACAAAAAGAGTAAGCCCACGCGCACACTAGGATGTGAGCGATGCCCCCTTTTTAAGCGCTCTTTTTTTGAACAACATTTGCTACAATTCTTCTTTAATCTTGCGTGAAAAAAGGGGTGGATTATGGGTTTTGTGAAAGAATTTAAAACCTTTGCCATGAAGGGCAATGTGGTCGACCTCGCCGTGGGCGTGGTTATTGGGACTGCGTTTGGGAAAATCGTCTCTTCCCTTGTGGGGGATGTCATCATGCCTTTTGTTGGCGTGCTTACGGGTGGCGTGGACTTTAGCGCCCTTACGCTCGATGTGGGAGACGCGGCTGTAAAATACGGAGCGTTCATCCAAAGCATTGTTGATTTTCTCATCATCGCCATGGCTATTTTTGTCGCAGTAAAGGTCATCAACCGCCTCAAAAGAGCCGAGGAAGAACAACCCAAACCCGTCGAACCCTCAAAACCTAGCGAAGAAGCACTGCTCTTAAGAGAGATTAGGGATCTGTTATTGCGGCATCAGTGAAGTGGCGTTTGAAACGATTTTAGCGCGAGGTGGCGAGAAATAGTACCCTTGAAAAAGGGTGACGCCAAGGGATTTTGATTTTTCAAATACGGCCCTAGAGTGCACAAACTCTGCGATGACACGGATGTCTAGTTCACGGGCTAGCGTGATGATAGCTTTCACCAAAGCTTCGCACGAGGCGTCGATGTCGATGTTTTTAATAAGCGACCCATCAATCTTGATAAAGTCAGGTTTTAACAGCGCAATATGGCTAAAGTTGGAAAAACCTGACCCAAAATCATCAATAGCAAGCTTCACACCAAGAGGCCTAAATGCCTCCATAAACTCCTTAATGGCAGCATAGTTTTGGATCTCTTCGGTCTCCATGATTTCAAAGGTGATTCTAGGCCCAATACCCATTGCTTCGATGGTTGCGAGTAATTCTTCTTCCAAAGACCCATTGACAATGTCTTGGTAACACAAATTAATACTCACATCAACCCCGCTGTTTTTGACCACCTCAAAGCTTTTAAGGATGGTCATTTTAGAAAGCACATGGTAAGCCTTCATTTTATGAGAAAGTGCAAGAAAACACAGGGGTGGGATGTGCTCCACCACCCCTTCATCGCTCAGGGTTTTTAAGCGCATAAGGGCTTCGTGCTTAACGGGGTATCCACTGACGTCTACAATAGGCTGAAACACGGGCTCAAAGGCATTGCTCTGGATGCCTTTTTGGATTTGCCCTATCCAGTAGCGGTTTTCTTCAAGTACTTTTGAACTGTCTTTTTCTTCGTCATAAACAGCATACGCCAAGTGATTTGCCTTGGCACGGTGCATAGCCATGTCGGCTTTTCCTAGGGGGTTTTTAGGGTGTCCGCTGATGCCACAACTCATGGAGAGCTTAAGGGATTCTCCGATGCACTCGATGGGAAAAGGGTGGTCTTTGATGGCCTCCAAGAGCGCGGTGATTGTCGCGGTAAACGATTCAAGGGTGAAGCCATTTTGACAGTGGTAAAAGGCAAACTCATCCCCCGAAGTGCGGTAGAGTTTGAGGTGGTGGTCTTTGGCAAAATTGCGCAAATAGTAGGAGAGTTGCAGGAGCACTTCATTGCCCGCTTCCGTGCCGTAGAGTTCGTTGATGGTGCGAAACCCGTCTACGTTAGTGATGGCAAACAGTGGCACCGGACACTGAGCACTCTCTTCAAACAACGCAAAACGGTTAGGCAGTTTGGTGAGAGGGTCGATTTTGAGTTGGCTTTCGAGGCGTTTAAACAGTCCAATAAGTTGCTTAAGAATAAGCACCGTTAGTGCGATGAGAATAGCCAGCGAGAGTAAAACAAGAGTGATTTCAACGCGCAAATAGTGGGCTTTTGTCTCTTTGTTTTTAAGGCCAAGGAGTGTTTTTTCTTTTTTAGCAACCTCAAGGAGTGCTTCTATCGTCCCATAAAGGGTGTCAAATTTGAGGTAAATATCTCTGTTGATCGCATGGATTTGAGCCGCAACACCCGTGAGCTTGGCACTAGGGTTTTCTAACAGTGCATTGCGTTCCCCCACAGCTTCAGAAAGTGCGTGCGAAAGGGTTTCTGCTTCTAAAATCAACGGAGGAAGGACATCTAAAAGCTGGTGCGTTTGAGGGATATTTTCAAGGCATTTTGCCAAAGAAAGCGCGGTGTGAAGGGTAAAAATAGCATCTGTGAGTGCTTCAACTTCTTGAAGCGTTTTTTGGCGTAACTGAGCAGTTTGCCCCGTGTAGACGATAGTATGAATCTTGATTTGAAATCTTTGGGCGAGTGCATACACGGTGTTGATTTGTTCCGTGCGTCGCTCAAACTCCGCTTCGGTTTTGTTGATAGCATTTTCCAAAGAGCGCACGTACGCTTGTAAGGAAAAAATAACAACAAAGAAAAACACAAAGGTCGCACAAAGCAAGAGAAGGTAGCGAACGACCAATTTGTTGGCTAAATATTGCATGGAGTCTCTTTGGAAGAAAGGTTAAATATTTTACACCAAATTCCCTTAAGGTGTCAACATTTCTTTTCTTCTTTTAAACACACAGACACATTCTTACACATCTGGTAAAAATTGGCCCAAAGAGAGCAATTTGAGCTTCCTTGTGAAGGTGAAATAAAAAAGAGCGCTACATGTAAGAAAAACATCGACGCAAAAAACCCTTACATGTAAAGCCACCAAAGACGTAAAATATCCTTGGTGGCGCTTGCGTTATTCGTAGGGATTTACAGGCAAAAGACTGGGTTTGAGGTGCGGGCGCCGCGAAGCTTGGCCAGCGGCGTAATGCTCACTTAAGTAGTCTAAAATCGTGTTTTCAAGGGTCGCATCAAACTCCCAAAGTCCTTGGGTTTTTTGCATCCAACGGATCATCCCAAGCCACGTCTCTCGGTCACCCCGTTGCAAGGTGATGAACTTGGCCGAATGGCACGCAGTACAGTTTGTCTTCACCTCATCAAACCCATGGGCTATCACAAGGCCTGTTTCAGGGTCCAAAGAGGGTGTTGCGGCGCTAAGACTCATCGCCCCAAGCACCGCAAGCAGGGTGGTTTTTAAAAATTTCGCGTTCATATTCACTCCTTCTAGACCACTTGAACAGCGATGCGATGGCATGCATTGTTCAAATAACCCCGCGGGTTCCATGCGGGCAAAATCATCGGTTGGGCTTTGCCTTTGGCATCCGTCGCGCGCGCCCACACTTCGTAATACCCCTTTTGCGGGAATTTCATAGAAGCTTCCCATCTTTGCCACGCAATGGGGTTAACAGGTTTTTCAAGGCTAGCTTTATGCCACGACGCGCCAAAGTCGATAGACACATCCATTTCACTCACTTCCAAATCTCCCGCCCATGCTTTGCCCCTAAAGGCAAAAGTTTCGCCTAATTTATGAGTAATGCCCGATTTTGGGAAGGTGATAATGGACTTAACCGGCATGGATTCGATGATGCACATCTCACTGTTAGGCACCTTTGAACCCGGCGCCACAGGTTCGCACGGCACGCGGTAGGATTGGCCTCCCATTTTTTCTCCGTCGTGTTCGATGTTGCGAATGACGATTTTTTTAAGCCATTTGCCACTCACAGAAGCGGGCCAGCCTCCCGCCACCAAACGCAAAGGATGGCCATTTTGCCATGGAATATCCTCACCCTCGTACGCCCATGCGATGAGCGTTTCATCTTCAAGGGCTTTGCCCAAAGGCACCCCGCGGGAGATAGACACTTTGGTTGGGTCGCCGCTTAAGTGCGTATCTGCGCCGTAATACCCCACATACACCGCGTCGTCTTTGATGCCCGTGGCTTTGAGCACATCGCGCAAACGCACGCCTGTCCATCGCCCGCACCCTACTGCTCCGTTAGCCCACTGGTTCCCTGTTGCTGGCGGATTAAATTCACCACGCCCGTTACCGCCACACTCAAGCTGCAAAGCATAGGTGTAATGTTTGAACTTTTTTTTGAGCTCTGATAGGGTAAATGTTTGGGGCTTAAGGCAACTCTCCCCTGCAATCTCTAGCGTCCACGCTTGCGGGTCGATGCTAGCTTCTTCAGGCGGAACACCGTTGTTTCGGATGAAAAAATGTTTGGTGGGCGTAAACATGTCGTCTAGCAAATGAGGTGGTGTTTCGGCATTAATAGGCCGGTCATTGAGGTAGATGAGCCCGTCTTTTCCAGGCACGCTAAAAGGTTCGGTTGTATTGGCTAACGCTGCGGGAATGAGGCCTGCTGGCATTGAGTCGGCAAAAGGGATGTTTGACCCCACCACTGCGGCCATTGCCAGTAGTGAACTTTTCTTTAAAAATCCTCGCCGGCTAACGGGGTCGCTCTCACGACCAAAAATAGCCAAATCGGCTTTTATAGGGTCGTTTTCGTAGGTTTCGTGTAGTCCAACTTGAAGGGTTTTTGATGATGCTTTCACGGCGTGACTCCTTTGTGATTTTTTAAGTATTCTTACGAACAGGATAGGAGTATGTGGTAAATATGTCAAGACTTATGGGATTAAAACTTCTCATAAGAGCATTTTTAATCTAAAAATCATTCTCAACTTTTCAAATTGTTACATGTAAGGGGTTGTGGTTTTTATTTCGCGCAAAAAAATCAAGAATCCGAAAATTGCTTTTGTAAAAAGAGTGGCAATTTTTGGATTGAATACACGTGGGTTTATGGCTACACTGTGCACCAAATACCCACAAGGAGAGTCGATGCACTTTATCACAACCCAGCGCTTATCCACAGCAGACGAGACCGTTTTTGGCATCTTGCAACGTGAATTTACGCGGCAAGCAACGCACCTTGAGATGATTGCGAGTGAAAATTTCACCTCACCTGCGGTCATGGAAGCAACAGGCAGTATTTTTACCAATAAATACGCCGAAGGTTATCCGCAAAAACGCTATTACGGAGGCTGTGCGTATGCCGATGAGATTGAACAACTTGCCATTGAGCGGCTGTGTGAGATTTTTGGATGCGCGTATGCTAACGTGCAACCGCATTCGGGCAGTCAAGCCAATGGCGCGGTGTACGCGGCCCTTTTAAACGCGGGCGAGTCCTTGCTAGGGATGGATTTACAGCAAGGTGGTCACTTAACGCACGGGGCAAAAGTGAGTTTTTCGGGTAAAAATTACCACGCGTTTAGTTACGGCGTGGGTGCGAACGGGTTGATTGATTATGCACAGGTAATGGAAGTTGCGAAGCGCGTCAAGCCTAAAATACTTGTATGCGGCGCTTCGGCGTACGCACGTGAAATCGACTTTGCCAAGTTTCGCGAAATCGCCGATGCGGTGGGGGCGATTTTACTTGCGGACATCGCGCACATTGCGGGGCTTGTGGCCGCGGATGAACACATGAGCCCGTTTCCCTACGCCCATGTGGTCACGTCCACAACCCACAAAACCTTGCGCGGCCCAAGGGGCGGTGTGATTATGACCAATGATGAAGCCATAGCAAAAAAAATCAATGCGGCCATTTTTCCAGGCATCCAAGGCGGGCCACTGTTGCATGTCATCGCGGCAAAAGCGGTAGCATTTGGCGAAGTGTTGACCCCGCAGTGGAAAGCGTACGCCAAACAAGTCAAGCGCAATGCGCGGGTTTTGAGCGAGGTTTTGCTGCAACGAGGCTTTGAACTCGTTAGCGGTGGAACTGATAACCATTTGATTTTGGTATCATTGCTTGGCAGGGATTTTTCAGGCGAAGAAGCAAGCATCGCCTTGGAAAATGCGGGCATTACGGTCAATAAAAACTCCGTCCCCAACGACACAAGAAGTGCCAAACTCACCTCAGGTGTGCGCATCGGTTCTGCGGCCTTAACGACGTTAGGGATGAAAGAAAAAGAGTTTCGACACATCGCCCATCGCATTGGCGATGTGCTAGAAGAGGTGCACAACACCGCCTTACATGTAAAGATTAAAAAAGAGTTGGTCGCCTTGTTGCAAAACTTTCAACTCTACGGTTGCGCGACTTATTAAACAAGAACATGGCAAAGGGGAGTCAGATGAGAGATATCACCGTGTTGCATACTAATTATCAGCTGATTGAAAAAGCGATCAAATACATCGATGCGCATTTTAAAGAACAACCTTCCATCGACGTCATCGCCAGTAGCATCGGCATGAGCAAGTTCCATTTCATACGGGTGTTTAAAGAGTACGTGGGCGTGACGCCAAAACAGTTTTTGCATTCGGTGACGCTCAATTACGCCAAAGAGCACATCAAAGAGTCCAAGTCCATCCTAGACAGCACCCTTGACACGGGACTTTCTAGTGTCAGCAGACTGCATGAACTCTTTGTCAACCTCATCGGTGTCACCCCCAAAGAGTGGCGCGAAAAAGGCAAAGATGTCATCATCACCTACGGTTTTGGGCTCACGCCTTTTGGAGAAGCGTTGATTGCTTACACCGACAAAGGCGTTTGTTATCTAGGGTTTATCGACCAAAACAAAGAGGCGATTTTTGCGCGCTTTAAAGAGCTGTGGGAAAATGCCACCATGGTGCATGATGACGCAAAAGCCCAAACGTATCTAGAAAATATTTTCATCAACAATAAAAAATACAACCTCCTCGTCAAAGGAACCAACCTACAAATCAACGTCTGGAAAGCACTGTTAAACCTTCCCAATGGAGCGGTGACGACCTATCAAGACATCGCCAATTTCATCGACCATCCCAACGCCGTGCGCGCGGTGGCCAGTGCCATCGGAAAAAACCACATCGGCTACCTCATCCCCTGCCACCGTGTCATCGCCAAAAGTGGAGCCATGAGCGGGTACAGTTGGGGGATTGAACGTAAAAAAATCCTCATCGCGTACGAATCAACCTACAAAGAAAATGCCACGCACATTAGAACAGCCACAGCGGAAGACCTAGCAAAGATAAGCGCCTTTTGTCGCCAGTTTGTTTCTCACGAAAAGATGCTCACCTCAAAAAACCAAGCGCAACACAACACACTGCTTCAACTGCTTCAAGATACCACGAGGGGCGCGGTCTTTGTGGCTTTACATGAGAACAACGTCATAGGACTAGCCAGTGTTTACACCACGCTCTCCCTAGCACAGGAAGGAAAAAGGGCGTTCATCGAAGAGGTAATGGTCGATGAACGTTACCAAGAGAGCGACATCGAAGCCTCTCTACTCAACCACGCACTTTGCGCGTGCAAGGAAAAAGGGTGCCAACACATCACCCTCCTTGGGGCAAAAAACACGCCGTCTGCCGTGTACGAAAACATAGGATTTAAAAAATCTACGCTTCCACTGTTTTCCCTTGAATGCTAGAACGCCCGTGCAACCTTCATGCGAGACCTTGGTGGTCCTTTTAACTACACCGCTTCCACGGGCCTTGCGTTTGCGCGGGCGATTTTGCGTTCACTGCGAAATACAATGATGCCGCTGAGGATGATAATTCCAGCTCCCAACAGCGTCAGCGGGTCGGGAAATTCACGAAACACTAGCCAACCAAGCAACAACGCAGTGATGATTTCAAGGTACTGAAATGACGCAAGCACACTGGCGTCTGATTTGCGAAAGGCAATCGTGAAGAGCAAATGCAATACCGTGCTCATGAACCCTAACACAAACAGCCATCCCCATAAAGAGAGTGTGGGTAGCACAAACGCAAACACTGACAAGGAAAGCACTTCGCCTGCAACCAATGCAATAGTCAATACCAAGGTCGACACCCCACCCACCCAATACTGCATCCCAAACGCACTGCGTGTTTTTCCTACCCGTGTGAGGGTCAAATAAATGGCATAACACAATGCCGAACCGATGGGAAGCAAAGCGGCGACGCCATACTGCGCCCAATTTGGCCGAATCACGATGAGCGCGCCCAACAATCCTCCAGCTAGCGCCAACATCTGTGTTTTAGAGATAGTCTCTTTTAAAAACGCGGCACACAGCAAGGTTAAAAGCAATGGTTCTACGAAAAAGAGTGCGATATTGTTAGCCACAGGAAGGGTTTTTAGCCCCCAAAAAAGCAGTAAAATCGCCCCAGTGAGCGAGAGGCCAAGCCAAAAATAAAGCGCAATAAACCGTTCGCGCCTTTGAAGCGCGATGGGCATCAACAGCAAGGTTTGAAACAAAAATCGCCCCCAAGCGATCTCGCCAGGAGAAAGTGACACAGTAAGCCATTTGGCCAAAGAGTCGCTCAGAGGAATACACAAAACAGCAAACGCCATCAAGAGCATCCCTTGTTCGTTTTGGGTTATAGTTGGTGAAAATAGAGTCCATTTTTTCATGGGCGAAGTATAGCCAAAGGTAGCGGGTTCTTCAGCACGTTAAGTTGTTATTGAACTCCATTTTTAAGGCCACTTTTCCCTTGGCGGAGTTTTTCCAAAAGAGCAAATCCCTCATCCCAAAAACCTAGGGCACTTTGGGTGTTGATGTGGCCTAGGGCACCAGCATTGACAAACGTACTTCCCCATGCGCGCGCTAGGGTTTGCGTGTAATCAATACGCGCGTAAGGGTCGTTGGTACTGCCCACTACGATGCTTGGAAAATCAAAGGGCAACAAGGGTGTGTTTTCAAACCCCTTGGCTTCCTTGGGAAAAGAGGAGTCCAGGGCGCAAGGAGGTGCCACTAGCAATGCGCCTTTAATCGCACGGTGCTCTTTGCTTGCCCAGTGTGCCACAAGCAAACATGCCATGCTGTGCGCCACCAAAATCACATCAGAATCCACCTGTTCTAATGCTTTTTCTAGTGCATCTACCCACTCTTCGCACACAGGATGCTCCCAATCGCGTTGCACCACTCGCTTAAACGAAGCATTTGAACGCTCCCAGTGTGTCTGCCAATGTTCCGGCCCAGAACCTTGAAAGCCTGGCAACACGAGCACGGTTGTTTTCATTGATACTCCCACATACAAATGGTATTTTTGCCCAACCCTTTGGCCTTGTACATAGCGGCGTCGGCGTGCTTTAGCACATCGTCTTCACTGCTCTTTGTTGCATCAAAAATAACAACACCAATACTCGCCGTACAGCGATGCTCCACCAAACGCTCTTGCACGTTCAAGATATACATGGCGCAAAGGCTTTCACTTATTTTTTCAGCCACATTGCGTGCGTACTGCGCCGATACTTCCTTTTCTCCATGCAAGCTGCCCAACACCACAACAAACTCGTCGCCCCCAAAACGTGCAACCGTGTCGACTTCGCGCACACATTGTTTTAATCTTTGGGCAACTTGGCACAACAGCAAATCGCCCACGCTGTGCCCGTGGGTGTCGTTGAGTGATTTGAAATTATCCAAATCAAGAAACATGACGGCACTGTAGTGTTGTTGTCGTTTGCTGTTTGAACGCACTTGTTGGAGACGTTCGGTAAGCAAAAGACGGTTGGGTAACTTTGTCAGCGCATCGTAAAATGCCAAGTTTTCAATCTGTTCTTGCAAAAGCTTTTGCTCTGTCATCTCACGGGTGATACCATGATAGCCGATGATGTCACCTTTTTCATTGCGCTCAGGCTTAGAGAGGATTTCACCCCAAATCAAACTCCCGTCTTTGCACACATGCTGAATCTGAAACCGCACAAAGTCCACCGAAACACCCTCTGCTTCCAGTTTTGCTCTTTTTTGTATTTGCCCTTTGAGGATTTCGACCCCCTCGGGCGTAAACATCTCAAAAACATGCGTGCCTACCACTTCCTCGGCTTTAAACCCTCGTAATCGCTCATCAGAAGGGCTGATGTACGTAATGTACAACTCTCCATCGGTGCGCCAAATCACATCCAACACGTCTTCTGTCAAGTGACGGTAATGCTGCTCCATGGCCTTTCGGTGTTTTATCTCCCGTTGCAACCGATAATACATCGCCCCAAAAATCAACGCTAAAAGCCCAATCAAAGCGCCGTAGAGCATGAGGGTTTTGACTTCAACACCTTGGTGGATGCGCACCCCAATCCAGCGGTTAAAAATGGCATCATGCTCTTCTTCGGAGATGGATGCCATGGCTTTATTAACCACAGAAGCGACCTGCGGGCTAACTTTTGAAAAGGCAAAACGGTGTTCACTTAAAAACTCGGTTTGCCCCGAAAAACGCAGTCCGCGCAAGTCGTTTGAGCGCATCGCATAATCAATCGCGCTCATGTCACCCACATACGCATGGGCCTTGCCCTCTAAAACAAAACGAAGGGCTTCAGTGGTGCTATTAGCCAAAACAAGGTCGATTTTAGGATAATGGGTCGCGAGCATTTCTTGGGTGAAATACCCTTTTTCAACCGCTACTTTTTTAAAAGCAAGGTGCTTTAAATCGCCAACAAAATACCCTTGGCCGTTGTCGACGATCATCGTTCTGGTGTTGCGGTAGGGGGCGAAAACGTGAAGTATTTTAACCGTTCGGGTGTTTGCACGATGCTAGTGATTAGGTCGATCTCACCTCTTTTGGCCATCTCAATCACTTCGGCCCAGGATTTGCCTTTGACGATGTCAAACCGAACGCCTAATTTTTGCTCCATCAAGTGCAAGTAATCTACCGCCATTCCTACAAAATGACCATTGTCAAGCCACTCGTAGGGCGCATACGCCGAATCCATCCCCACGCGAATCGTAGGATTTGTCGCAAGCCAGTCGCGCTCACTTTGGGTCAAAGAAGCCAACGGCGCATCAGCAAAAAGCGGGAGTGTACAGAAGAAGAAAAGGGCTAAAAGAAAAAGGCGAATAACCTTCATGGTTTACTTTCCCTCTGTGCGAAAAGAGTTTTTTATTACAATTGTTTGATTATACTTTGTGCTTAATTGAAGAAGACTTAATGTCTGAAAAATTTAACATTCAACGCTGGGGGCTAGTTTGTTTTTCGGGGTTTATTTTTCGGTACAATACTTCAAGCAAAAGGAGTGAAAAATGCAAACGTTACTTTTAAGAACTGATGATGGTGTATTTGAACAAATCAAGGCTTTTTTATCGCTCTTACCTAAAGAAAAGGTTCAAGTTATTGACCCTTTCGAGGTTGGCTTTATGACCCAAGAAGAGGAAAATGAGCTAAAAGCTCTCTTGCAAGATGAAGACACCCAGACCATGGCTACAGAGTCCAAAAGAAGCTATACCCTATGAGGGTTGAAATCATCTACTCCAAAGCCTCACTTTCCTTTTTAGATAAAAACAGGCAAACCCTCTCCCAAGACCAAAGCGATACACTCCTCATCAAAGGAGTTAAAAAACTCTACAAACTCTCCATCGAATCTGTCGATATTAAAGCAATGAAGGGCGAAAAAGGAGTTTATCGCATCCGTAAAGGCAATGTGCGCATTGTTTTTACAATCGACGAAAATGGCACAGTTCTTGCTCTCTTCGTTGGTGCTATAGATTTTAGGGGAAATGCTTACAAGTAGTTGCCTTACATGTAAGGCAACAATGGGGCCTAGTGCCTGCCCAAAACAAATCAGTCCGTCACACCCCAGTCAATCTCATTGTGGAAATATAAATTATTCACTTTAGCAGCACATATTTTTTGATTTTACTAGGCTTCAAAAAAGGGTGGACTTCTTTTCTAGCCTCGAATTTAACAATAAGGTGTCTAGAGTTATGTATGTTTCTTTTGTATATTTGCCACCCAAGTTTGGGAATCCAGTATGAAATAACACAGGCCTGAAATACATAGGTATGGAATCAATTTTTTCTAAAGTATTTAAATACACCAAACTAGCGGCTTGGCCATCATATTTAGATTCAATTGAATTTGTGTGGACATGCATTTTGGATTCATTTTTCAGAGACTTGTCATCAAAGATTTTTAATACAACATGCTCCCTATATCGATAAAACTGTATTTTGCTGTCCGAATCAAGCAGTGTGTATGCTTGATTTGTTTCAGTGTCAAAAACCTCAAAAAGCGTTTTTCCATTACTCCCGGCGTAAACATAGAAAATTTTATTTGGAACCGTCCCGACAAGTTCATAGTTTTTTAAAGGTGTGCCAAAAATTACTTTAGGGTTTTTCACCTCTACCGCTATTTGGCGGCTGGTTTGTATGTCGTATATTTTTCGATCAACTATTTTGGAATTTTCATATATTGATTTTATATAAAAATTTGATTTTGGGCGGGTTGTTCCAAACAAAGGAACATTTTTATTAATTAATGTCAAATCATTATTCTTTAGTTGATAAATATTATCATAAAAATTTGAAGTGTTTCCCGCCAATCTTACTGCATAAATAATAGAATCTTGGCCATAATACTGCAATACGCTATTGGCTTTAAACTCTTTAAATACTTCCTTATTTTTTTTAAGAATAAAAATATTTTCATCTTGCATTTTGAGCAAATAGAATAAAGCACCATTTTTATAGTGCGCATCTGTTATATCGCCTTTTTCATCAAATATTTTCTCCCCCGTATTCGTTAGTATTATTGCACCATTTTTAATTTCCAAAGGTATAATGTTTTCTACTTTTGTTCTGCTGTCAAATTGATGATAAACCACTGGGGCCAAAGGAGCAGTCGGGCCTCCTGTGCAACCTGTAAAAAATGCCAAAACTACTAACCATAAACCAAAAAAGTAACTTCTTTTCATTATGCGTCCTAGTGCCAAAATATTTAAAAATTTTATTTTACATAGTCACCCCTGAAAAACCCATTTTTGAGAGAAATTTCCTAGAGCTCTCTA
>JACUTV010000185.1 GCA_014859645.1 Campylobacterales bacterium | reverse complement strand
TACAGGGTGAGGTATTTGGTTTGCTCTACGCTTTCACGCTGGTCTGTAAAACTGGCGATATTTTCAACCCCATAAAATGCCTCGCGCCCATCATAATAATGCACTTGAAGTTTAAACTCTTCCCCATAACGGATGTAGTTAACCTTGGATGTGACTGGCGTCACCCCCGTAGGAAGGATGTTTTTTGAAAGAAGGGCGTTTAAAAAGGTAGATTTTCCGCTGGAAAACTGCCCCGTAATCGCCACTTTCATAGGCTCTTCCACACGGCGCACAAGAGCATCAAGGGCTTCTTTTAAAGGGGTTTCTTCGTGCATCAACGTTTGCCTAAAGGCTTCGATGGCTCCAAGTAAAGGGTGGTTAAAGGTTTTGGGCGGGTAATAAGCTTTGATAAACGCTTCAAATAGGGGATGTCTCATGGGCGCACCCCGTCAAAATACGCCATGACTTCTTCGAGGCCGGCACGTTTTTGTCTTAGTTCTTGCTTGCGCACGTCAAGGGTTTTTTGCTCACTCAACGCCAGTGCCAACGCCTCTTTCAAGGCTTTTTCTTCCTCGTCAATCTGCGCCCTTGCTTCTTGGGCAGGGGCTTGGGTTTGGGCGTAAAACTGCGCCACCATCTCACTGCCCACTTCGTATAATCGCGGCATGCTTTTGTGCTCCAATTGTTCAAAAAAAGTAGCAATGGTCTTCTCCATCGCTTCAAATAGAGGTTCGGTTTGCTTTTTGGAAGCCCGCGCCACAAGTCCACACAAGGCATCACTAAGCAAGGAATTATCTGCGCTCAACAACCCTTTTTTGGCCGCTTCGTCGATGTACGCTTTGGGGTCAAAGGTAAGGGGTTCGATGGCACACACAGTGGCGTACTCCACACTCAAAGACTCACTTTGGGCACCCATGTGGCGGTACAACGCAAAGCGGTATTCGCGCAAGGTGTCCATGAGACCGTCTTTGACTGCAGTATAAATCATCATTTCAAGACGCTCGGACTTTGGAAAACGGCTCTCTTTGCGCAAGGTGTAGGTGATGTCACTGGCCAGTCGGCGTAAAAGTTCGGCGCGAAGGGTGGCAAAACGGGAGCTGGCAAATTGCTTCATGGTGGCAAGGTAGCTTTCAAATTCCCCTTTGAGACGCTCTAGTTCTTCTAAAAGACGCTCCAAATTTGCCCGCACGTTTTGTTCTTTCAAAGCGTCGTACCTGCGCTCTAGCTCTTCCACGGAAACGTCCAAACGCGCAAGGTGCGCGCCATACTGGGTGTGTTGTTGCTCGCAAGCGAGTCGCAACGCTTTTGTGTTAGCCCCAATAGCCAAGGTAGCCCGCTCGTTTTCTTTGCCAAACAACACTTCGTGCAAGTAGCGCTCAATGGCCAAAATCCCCGTTTGTTCTTCGTCATAACCGCGCGCTAAAGCCTCTTTAGCGCGACCCGTGCGGTGCCACAGTGCGAGCTCTCCTGCGACGGGAAAGATGGCGATTTTCTTTAAAATAGGCTCGATGAGTTGCGCTTTTCCGAGGGATTTGAGTTGGTTGGTGATGCTTCGCGTGGTGTATTCTATCACTTCCTCAAGCTCAGCACTGCTTAGCATATCTACCCGCGTAATCAAAATCACCAGGCGCGAAATACGTTGGTAGGTTAGCGCATCGATGATAAAATCCACGTCTTTTTTGGTGGCAGATTGGCTCGCGTTCATGAGGTGAATCATGACATCGCATTGCACCAAATACTGCTTGGTAATCTCCTCGCGCTGCACCACAGGGTCATCAAGACCAGGAGTATCCACGATGCTTATTCCCTCTTTTGCCAACGCCACGTCCGTGTACAGCTCGACGCATTTGACGAGGTTACATTTCCCTTCGGAGAGCTTAGCGGAGGTAAATTGGCCTAGAGTTTCAAGAGGGATGGTTTGGGAAACACCCTCAGGGCGCACTAGCGTTGCCCACTCTGCGCCAAAACGCGCTTTGGTAGTTTCCACAAAACGGGCCATCGACTCGCTGTTTTGCGCACTTTGTTCGATGCTTTCCCACTCTGCGGCATTCCAAAAATGCACGATTGCTTGGGGCGCGCTGGCGTGCTTGATGATGGCAAGGTTGGCCGTTTCGGGGACGGTGGATGTTCCTAGGATTTCTTGTTTTAACAAGGCATTTAAAAAGGTGGATTTTCCTGCGTTCATGACCCCAGTGATGCCGATGGAAAAGGCCGTGTCCCCAAGGCGCTGGATGACACTTTGGCAGGTTTCTTTGAGGCTTTGGCTCTCCAAAAGTTCATAGAAAAGGGTGTGTGCAACCTTTAACAAGGCCTCTTTTTGCCCGTGAAAATCAAACCCTTCCGCTACTGGCATGTCAAGGGAAAACGTGGGCGTTGGCTCTACATGTAAGGCCATTCCTGCGAGCGTTTGCACGTGTTCTTTAGGGAGAATGGCGGCCTTGTGAAGTTCTCCAAGGCACACCAGTGTTTCTTCCCATAAATGCGCGTCACACAAGGCGTACTCAAGGATACTGTACTGCGCACTAGGGAGTTTTTCTTCGGTGATTTCTTCATAACCAAACAAAAGAAAAAACACTTCTTTAAGGGGTGAAAGCTCCTTGGCGTGGTGAAAATTGCTCGGTGAAATTGCCAAGAGCATGGAAAACAACGACGGGGCAAATTGCGGGTCGGGAGCAAAAAGCGGGAGGGGTTTTTTGTGGGAATACGAGGGCCAACGTGAGGCTAACATTACGTGGATATCTTCCATTCTTCCTTCTTTACATGTAAGTCATACGAATAAAGGTAGGAGGGTAGCATAAAGTTCGGTAAAAACGCGCATTAATGAAAAATTAATGCGCGTTTTTAGGGTGTTTTTCAGGCAGAAGCTTTTTCTTGCACCATCTCATCGAGGTAAGAAAATAATTTTTTACTTTCTTG
>JACUTV010000184.1 GCA_014859645.1 Campylobacterales bacterium | reverse complement strand
TACATTGCCACCAAGCGCAAACTTAAAGTGGGCGATAAAATGGCAGGACGCCACGGAAACAAAGGTATCGTTTCCAATATCGTTCCTGAAGTAGACATGCCGTACTTGGCCGATGGCGAGTCCGTAGATATCGTACTAAACCCGTTGGGCGTTCCTTCAAGGATGAACATCGGTCAAATTTTAGAAGTGCACTTAGGCCTCATCGGAAGACGTTTGGGTGATCAGATTGCAGAAATCTTTGAACACAAACGTAACGCATGGGTCAAGGAGTTGCGCGAAAAAATGATTCAAATTGCTTCCGTGGCACGATGGATGAACGCGCGCGCTTTTGTTGAAGCTTTGAGTGATGAAAAACTGATTGAATATGCCAAAGATTGGAGCAAGGGTGTGAAATTTGCCACACCTATTTTTGAAGGGGTTAACACGGAAGAGTTTGCGAAACTTTTCGAAATAGCAAAAATTAACCTCGACGGAAAGGTCGAATTGTACGATGGTATGACAGGCCACAAGATGCATGAACGGGTTAACGTGGGCTACATGTATATGCTCAAACTTCACCACTTGGTGGATGAAAAAGTGCATGCACGTAGCACGGGACCATACTCCTTAGTAACGCAACAGCCAGTAGGTGGTAAAGCCTTGTTTGGTGGACAACGGTTTGGTGAAATGGAGGTGTGGGCACTTGAAGCATACGGTGCAGCACACACACTTCGTGAAATGTTGACGGTTAAATCCGATGACGTTGAGGGAAGGGTTGCTTCTTACAAAGCATTGACACGCGGTGAAAATGTGCCACAAACTGGCATTCCTGAAACATTCTATGTACTAACCAACGAACTCAAGTCACTAGCACTAGATGTAGAGATATACGATGAGGTGGAAAGCAATGAAACGATTAGAGCCAATTGAAATTAGCGAAGAGAGTAGACCACGAGATTTTAGCGCCTTTCGATTACGATTGGCCAGTCCTGAAAGGATTCGTTCGTGGAGTTATGGTGAGGTAAAAAAACCTGAAACCATCAACTATCGAACCCTAAAACCTGAGCGTGATGGCCTCTTTTGTGCCAAAATCTTTGGGCCTATTCGCGACTACGAATGTTTGTGTGGCAAATACAAGAAAATGCGCTACAAAGGCATCAAATGTGAAAAATGTGGCGTTGAAGTCACAAGCACAAAAGTCCGCCGATCACGCATGGGGCACATCGAACTTGTGACGCCTGTGGCACACATTTGGTATGTGAATTCCTTACCAAGCCGCATCGGAACCTTATTGGGCGTAAAAATGAAAGACCTTGAGCGCGTGTTGTACTACGAAGCGTACATCGTAGAGCAATCAGGCGATGCCTTTTATGACAATGAAAACACTAAAAAAGTGGAAAAATACGATGTGCTTAACGAAGAGCAATACCAGTCACTAATCCAGCGTTTTGATGGTACTGGTTTTCAAGCACGTATGGGCGGCGAAGTGGTGCGCTATTTGCTTTCAGACTTGGACCTTGTAGAGATTTTGGGACAACTCAAAGAAGAGATTCAAAGCACCAATTCAGAAGCGAAGAAAAAAACCATCGTGAAGCGTCTAAAGGTGGTGGAAGCATTTTTAAATAGCGGAAACCGACCTGAGTGGATGATGATTACGATGCTTCCTGTGCTTCCGCCAGACTTGCGCCCTCTTGTTGCACTAGATGGTGGCAAATTCGCCGTTTCAGATGTGAACGACTTGTACCGACGGGTTATTAACCGTAATGCACGCCTTAAGCGCTTGGTAGAACTAGATGCACCTGAGATTATTATTCGTAACGAAATGCGCATGTTGCAAGAGTCTGTGGATGCACTTTTTGACAACGGACGCCGTGCCAATGCCGTTAAAGGCGCGAACAAGCGACCGCTTAAGTCTCTTTCTGAGATTATCAAAGGAAAGCAAGGCCGTTTCCGTCAAAACCTTTTGGGAAAACGTGTCGACTTTTCTGGCCGTTCTGTTATCGTTGTGGGCCCTAAACTTAAAATGGACCAGTGTGGTTTGCCAAAGCAAATGGCACTCGAGCTCTTTAAGCCCCATCTTTTAGCACGTCTTGAAGAAAAAGGCTATGCCACAACCGTGAAACAAGCCAAGAAAATGATCGAACAAAAAACCAATGAAGTGTGGGAGTGTTTGGCAGAAGTGGTAAAAGATCACCCTGTGATGCTTAACCGTGCTCCTACCTTGCACAAACTTTCCATTCAAGCATTTCACCCTGTCTTGATTGAAGGAAAAGCGATTCAATTGCACCCTTTGGTCTGTTCGGCCTTTAACGCGGACTTTGACGGTGACCAAATGGCCGTGCATGTGCCTCTTTCGCAAGAAGCGATTGCTGAGTGTAAGATTTTAATGCTTAGTTCCATGAATATTTTGCTTCCCGCTTCTGGAAAGGCTATTACCGTACCTTCACAAGATATGGTATTGGGACTTTATTATCTTTCCCTTGAAAAAGTGGACGCTAAAGGTTCTAATAAGATTTTTGCCAATGCAGATGAAGTGGCGATTGCCATTGAAATGGATGCCCTTGAATTGCATGCAAAAATCAAAACCCAAATTGATGACAAGAGCGTATTTACAACTGCAGGTCGCTTGATTTTAAAATCCATGTTGCCTGATTTTGTTCCTGAAAACCTGTGGAACAAGGTTTTGAAAAAGAAAAACATCGGCGCGCTTATTGACCACGTCTATAAAATCGGTGGTTTTGGTATTACGGCAGAGTTTTTGGATAACCTTAAAAACCTTGGCTTTAAGTATGCCACTGAAGCGGGTATTTCTATCTCTATTGATGATATTCGTGTACCAAAATCTAAGAAAAAATACATCGACGACGCCAAGAAAAAAGTCCGCGAAATTCAGCAACAATACGGCGCGGGTCTTTTAAC
>JACUTV010000183.1 GCA_014859645.1 Campylobacterales bacterium | reverse complement strand
ACCTCAACAGTAAGTTCAAATGAGATGAGATTTAGGGCTAACTACAAATTCTAAGGTGTGCACGTTTTATTCTTTTCTAAAGCAGTGGCAGCAATGCCACTGCTACCTCCAACATAAGCCTTCTTCAAACAAGGCCAACATCTCCTCCATGGCCTTTAAATATAGTGAAAACAAGGGACTACATAACGCCTTGATGGCTAAGCCTACTTTTTGGATTCATTTTTATCATTTTGCAATACTTTCTCATCATCTTCCGCTAGGCCTAATGGTGCTCCAAAAGCTTGCCCAAGTAGCGTGATTTTATCTGCTGGCTTGCCATTATTTGTTGAAGTGGGGGCAGTTTTAAGATAACGCCTAGGATGGTTGCCATCATGCGATGCGACAAGAGTGCTTGATTGTCGAAGATAAAATGTTGCAGTTTTCCTCGCTCTATTGCCATCATGACGGCTCTGTGTGCGCCATTGACTGGGGTGAGTATTCGTTTGCTGAGGTGTTTTAGGCTCAGCGCTTTTGGTTTGCAAACATTAACACAAACGCCACAGCCTAGGCATCGATCGGCATTGAGGGTGGCTTTTTTTTGTTTGGGTTTATGGGGGTTGTTTGTCGAGGTGATGTTCATGGCTTCAACCCCGCACACCTCGACGCATTTGCCACATCCTGTGCAGGTCTGTTCATCTATAACAGGTAAAAAATTAGTCGTATGCACAGGGTTCAAAAAGGCAAATTTTCGAGCAGCCGTTAGTGCCTCACAACAACAGCCACAGCAATTACAGATAAAATTAACACCTTTTTGGACGTTTTCGCCAAATTGCACGAGGTTGTGTTCTTGGGCTTGGTGCAAAAGCTCCATGCCTTCGATTTTGTCGATGCGCCTTGCGTAGTTGTATTTGGTGAGAGACTCGGCACTCGCACCAAAGGTCATGCAAATCTCAAGCGGTGCGTCACATGCTTCGCCTAAGTGCATTTTTTTATGCCGACAGTAGCATGTTCCAACACCCATATATTTTGAACTCTCAATGATGTGAGATGCCCGTTCAAAATCAAGGACATGCAGGGCATTCTCCTCACTTAAGGCTTGCTCATTGACAAACGCTCTTCCTAGTTGGGTTTGTCCATTGGCAAATAAATCTTTGATAAAATCCTCTTCTACATTGAGGTATTGGTGGAAAAGCTCAGAGAGTGTTTTTTGGTCTATTTTTCCACCCACACGCATCAAAGAAAACTCAAAAAAACCTGCCATGGGAGGCGGAAGTACATAGATGGATTCACCGTTTTTGTCTATATCCAAAAGGATGGCACGACTGGAGAGTTCATCGAGGATGTTTTGTGCCTCTAAACGTGACATTTTCCACCGTTTTGCGGCTTCGTTTACCCCAAAAGGAACAATGGGCAAAAGGGCAACAAGCTCCGCCTCTTTGGGTGAGAAGAGCAGTTCGAGTATGTGGTAGAGTGTCTGCGAAGCAGGTGCGCCTTGCGGGAAACGGTTAAGCCTTTCGACCAACTTTTTATAGCCTGATTTGAGCGTATGGTGCGACATAGCAAACTCCTAAAAAGCATTCTTAGTCATTCTACTCTTTAAAAAGTGTAATCTGAACTATTGCCAAAAAACTGGCGAAGCCTTTTTTTAACGGTCTTGTCTTTCATGATGCTTACTTGGTTTTTACCGTTTCTTTTTGAGATATACAAGGCTTCATCCGCTCTATCTGTTGCCCTATCAACATCATCATCCGAGCCAAATACCGTTAAACCCAAACTAATGGTGATAGTTAACTCTACCTCATCGACCTGCATGGTTTGACTTTCTACTTTTTTTCTTAGGTTTTCTGCGTAAACACTTGCCCCATCCAAGGAGGTGTTTGGAAGCGAGATGATAAACTCTTCTCCGCCATATCTAGCGACCACATCGCTTTCTCTTTTGTGTTCAGTAAAAATATTAGCTAAAAAACATAATACTTTATCGCCAACTTGGTGTCCATAGGCATCATTTATTTTTTTAAAATCATCGATATCTAACATTATTATGGCAATGTCATTTTTTTCTCTTCTTGCTAAGGCTAGTTGTTCTTTGGCTATTGTTTCAAAATATCTTCTATTGTAAAGTTGTGTTAAGTGGTCTTTTTGTGCAAGATTTTTTAGTTCCTTTAGCAATAGCGCATTTTTATCTAAAGCTTTTTGCAAATTTTTCTAATTTTATAGGATTTATCTCTCCAAACTCCACCCCGTTTATAAAAGCAAGCTTTCTAAACTCACTTGCTTCAAACTCTAAAAGGTCTCTTTCGAGATCTTGTGTATTGTATTTTGTTTTTATAATCCCTATGGTTTCATCTACATTATTAAAAGCATACTTCCATCCTTTGATTGAGGCTTTATAAAAATTTTCAACAAGTCGTGGATTTTGATATATAAACTCCTCGGTTGTAAATAATATATCACTGTAAAAATCAAATCCATAATCTTTCGGGTGGAAAGAGACTGGCTCATACCCCATCTTTTTTAAATGGTAGGGTGTAATCGTCGAATATCCTGTTACCAAATCCGCAGTACCGTCTACTATTTCCATAAGTGAATATTTTGTCGATTGCACAAGTTCAAAATCTTTTTCACTTAAGCCAAAAGAGTACAGCATGCTAGAGATAGAAGCAATGAACTCCTTGTCATCATAAAACAAATACTTTTTACCCTTTAAATCTTCAATTTTATTGACATTATTTTCTCTAACGGATTGAAGCTGTACGGGAGATGCTTGGCAGAGTGCAAACAACTGAACAAGGCTGATAGGGTTTCGGGTTTGCCAAGTCCGTAATCATTCAGTGCCCATGCTCCTCTTTGAGTATCTCCGCAATCGCTTCGGGGGACAAATACTCTATCTCGCGCACCTCGCCTTTGGCTATCATGGAGACTCCTG
>JACUTV010000182.1 GCA_014859645.1 Campylobacterales bacterium | reverse complement strand
CGACCATGTTGGAGACCATCAGTAGGTTTTTTTCGATGACATTGCCTTCGATGATACCGTATTTGTCGGTATCTTCTTCGGGCACTTCCATCACGGCAACGATGCAACAGCGGTATTTTTCATACATGCGTACCATTTGAGACATGACGCCCTCGCCCCCTTCGTTGATGCACAAGTCATCAGCCAAAACCACGCCAAAGGCCTCATCGCCGATGAGTGGACGGCCTTTATAGATGGCGTCTCCTAGTCCTTTCATCTCATTTTGGCGGGCGTAGGCGAAGGTGCAGCGGCTCATGAGGTCGCGGGTTTCATCGAGCAAGTGTTCTTTATTGGTGCCTTTGATTTGGTGTTCAAGTTCATAGCTAATGTCAAAATAATCCTCTAGTGCGCGTTTACCGCGTCCTGTAATGATGGCCATGGTATCCATGCCCGCTTCCAGCGCTTCTTCGACGCCAAAATGGATAAGGGGCTTGGTGAGAATAGGGAGCATTTCTTTGGGTAACGCTTTGGTTGCAGGCAAAAATCTGGTGCCGTAACCTGCAGCAGGAAAAAGGCATTTTTGAATCATAAACTGTCCTTCTCTTGAATTTTTTCTTTTGTCCAATAAATATTTCTACTAGTGTTAAACCATGTTCTTATTCCGTAGAGAAGTAAGAGAAAAATAACGGCAAATAAAAAGAATGCACCAATTTTGATAAAGTGCATGTTTTTTTCTAAATAGGAAGAAAAAGTTATTACAAAAAAGAAGATTACAGAGGGAGTGAGAAATGAAATTAGCACGGCGATTTGGAAAAAAAATATTTTTACTCTAGTGACTTCTAGTTCTGACCCAAATAACCCTTTTATTTTGGTATTTTTTGAAAAAGCTTCTCTGAATGCAAACCAACCCTCCTTTTTAACGTCTAGCTCCTTCTGCTTCAAGTACTTATCAATCATTAAAATGGTTAAAGCATGGTCTAGCCAAAATAAAAATAATGTAACACTTACTAAGACAACAAGACCACTTACAAGATATAGGAATAATTCTATTTTTTCTTGATTAATGCTGTCTAAAAGCAAGTTATTAAAATTGATTATTTCCAAAAGTACAATTCCTACTTGTGCTGCAATACCAATTAAAACAATTTTAATAAAATTAGTTTGCTCTGAACTTCTTCTGTGTCTTTCTTGTGCGAGCAGGGAATATTCGCCTTCGAAAAGTAAATCAATATCTGAACGATTAGTATTGGTTTGTTTCATTTTTGTCCTTGTGGATTAAATCTAAATAAACACTAGCAGTCCAAGTCATCATATCGGCTCCAAGTGGAGCATCTTTTGGGTAGTTTTCATCGCTCATTGAGGCATAGTACTCGCTAAACATTGGCACTGAATATTTTTTTCTAAGTAAATTTTTAATTTTTGATGTATTGTAGCTTTTTGACTTTAAAAGTACTCTTTGTGAATAAATATCTTCCCACGTGCCGTAAAAAGTCTCATTGATATTATTTGCATGAATCCAACCAAGTGCGGCAAAGCAAGAGTCCCAAAGCCACCCATGATAATATTGCTGTTTTGAGGGCGTAGTAAAATAATCGTCATAGCTATTAAACTCTAGTAGATTTAAAGCAAGTTGTCTAATTTTTTCCTGAGGACAACCAAGTCCTTCGCTTATTAGGGCGATGGTTTGTTTTTTTAAGAAAGCATACAGTTTAAATTCCTTTTCATTAAAAGCTTCAATAAAAAACCAATTTATTATTGGCCAAACTGGGCCACGCCAATAATTATGGGGATTAAAACTTTCTTGATCCATATTTGTTGGAACAGGAGAGGTATCGTCGCCTTCAATGTATGATTTGAATTTTTTTGTTAATTTGTTAATTTTTTCTAAAGAAAGATGTTCTTTTAGTATTAGTGGGAAAAAATTATGAATCGTCTTGAGTTCGATAGATCTATTTGAAACAATATCGTAACAATAAAAGCAACCGTCTGTGTCTGAATAAAGTTTTTTGGTAACTCCTTGGAGTGTTGATAGTAAGAAATTATCCGTTTGTTTTAAAATTACATCATAATCATCAATTGTTATTCGATATTCCTTGCACATACCTAAAATATATTGAAGACTAGACAGTGACTTGACATAGATAGAGTTAAATACTACATCAATAAAGGCAAAAGGTGGAAGTTTTTCCATGTGATTTTGCGGCCGATTAATGAAGTCCATTAGGAGACCATAAAGTTCATAATCTTTATTTGAGGGTCTTTCTTTTGCATTGACATTTTTTGTATCAAGCCTATTTAGAAGCAAATTTTTGAATCCACCTTTGATTAGTAGATTCTTTGCATTTTTTCCAGGTGCATCAAAAACGGGACTATTGTCCAGACCTGATTCCCATGGGTGAAGTATATATATACAGTTTTCATAATTACGGTGCGTAAATAAATATTTATGATATTTATGTAATTGAGGAATATATTTTTTTAGTCCGTTGAGAAAATCGGTTTTATTTTTAGATTTCTTAAGGCACAGTTCAAACATGTATCCAACTAGCGGAGGTTGAGTAATGGATGATGTTTTATAGTGTAAGGATGTATTTAGTCCGTTGTGATTTGAACTCCACAAATTAGCGCTAGGGTGGTAACTGTTTTGGCCTTGAATGTAGCGGACATGAGGCAAAAAGCCATTCTCCCATTGTGATTTAAAAATGGAGTCAAATTCCAATAAAGCTCTTTTTTCGCCATAATTTAAAAAATCTGCCATGGATTACTCCTTTAGGGCGATGAGAATATCCATCACGTTGGTGCCCGTGGGGCCCGTGGTGATGGTACTTTGAGTGTGGGTAAAAAAAGCGTACGCGTTACATGTAACCAAAAAATGGTCTACATCAAGGCCAAGGGCGCGCGCCTTGCCAAGCACCTCTTTGTCCGCATACGCCCCC
>JACUTV010000041.1 GCA_014859645.1 Campylobacterales bacterium | reverse complement strand
CCGAGCGGTTGACCATAACAGGAAGGGCAAAGGGATTGTGAGAAGAGGGGCGGGGGCTTTGGCAGAGGGAACTTCTAATGCTTTTCAGAATACTATTGAGGCATTAAGAGGAAAAACCTCTATAGATGCCCCTGATAGCGCCCCAGATGGCAGCACCCAACAAGATCACACCCCAGAGCACAAGGGCTCCAAAAATAGCTCCACCCATACTAAAACCTCCTCTGTTGATTTTTCTAGTGGAAATTTTACCCAAATCCCCACGCGCGCGCAAGTTGGAAGTTTTTCCGGCATAGGTTCTCTGCCTATGCCTTCTGCACTTGATTTAAAGACCTATCAACAAGTGCCACTTTCCGACGTCCCTGGGAGCATTGGACATACAGGGAAAGATGCGACACTTCATGGCAAAGGCGGCGGAGGACGTCTGCTTGGAAAAATGTTTGGAGTGGCTGGAGTGGCACTTGTTGGATCGGAACTTCATGCGGCCACTAAAGAACATCTTGCTCAGGGAGATTATACGCAAGCAGCTACAGAAGCAAGTTTTGTAGTTGCGGAAGCATTTGATCCAACTTTTTTTGGAGTACAGACAGCAAGACAACAAGGAACTATTGCCGCTGAGCAGATTAAAGGTGGGCAATATAAAGAAGCGGCAGCTACTGTGGGACAAACGCCAAAAGTGTTTGCGGAAAATGCATATAAAACAGGTGAAGCATTAAGACAAGAATACGATAACTATTCGTCGATTGCTGAAAACTTGCACAGGGAAGTTCGCGGAATACCCAAGAACGAGTTTATTGGAAGCGGACTTAACTTGCAACAAGCGCTTAATCAAACCCCTCTCCAAGAAGCATTCTCAAAAGTTGACGGAAATGCCCTCATAGAAGAACAAGAACAGATGCAAAAAGAGCAGCGTTCACTCAATGTGGAGAATAACGTCATGGAGACAAAAACCCGAAGCGACCACGCGCTTGGTCGCTATAGAGGACATGGCTGAAAAGCTAGAAGAAACGCAAGCCCAGTTGAAAGAAGTGTCAAGAAAAAGAATAATAGTCCCAGCTACTTTTCATAAAACCCAAACAACCACAGCGGTATTTTTTTATCATTGGTTGTAAAATCAATATCAAGGGCTAAATAGCTCTTTGGCGTATCTTTTATTTGTGAAAAATCTTTGCTTCGTCCCCCAACTTCAAAAATATTGCCATCTACTACAAAATCTCCAACGTCACTGTAAAAAATAGTTTCAAAGCAGTTTACAAAAAATGTTTCTCGCACGGTTCCTATCTCTGCTTCGGTTGCAAATTTATTGCTGTAACTGTAAAGGATGTTTGTATTGGCAAAAAGGAGTTTTTGTGGCTTCTTGGTGGTTTTCTTAGCCTCTTTTTTCATGGATTTAAAAATTCCTGTCTTATCCAGTATTTCCATATACGTGTAAAGAGTCGGCTCACTTATGCCCATATCCCTACTCAAAGAAGCCATGTTAACGCTAAAAGGTTTTTTTGCACTCACAACTAAAAAGATAAGTTTTTGAAATACAGACACATGGGTGTAGTCTATTTTGTTCAACGAAGGGATGTCTTCATGAATAATTTTATCCATAGCATTAAAAAGTTTTTGTTCAAAATACTCTTTGCCTTCTAGGTAAAACGGGTATGCGCCATGTTTCAAGTACTCTTTAAAATGTGCAAATAAATCCTCATGGCCAAAGACTAATTCCTTGCTAATTGAAGATGCATTACCCAAGATCTCTTCAAGGCTGTAGCTAGAAAAAGGAGTCCCCTTCTCAAGCTCCAAATACTCTTTAAAGGAGAGTATGTCCATTTTGTGCAGCACGAGTCTTCTGCTGAGGTCATATTTTTCATAGAGAATATTGAGCATCGATGAGCCACTAAGCCTGATGGTAAGATCAGGAAAACTGTCATAGATATTTTTAATCTCCATTGCCCAATTTTTGTATTGGTGAACTTCATCGATAGCTATGAAGCGTCCACCTAGAGCATAAAATTCATCGACTATATCATAGATACGGCTATTGGTGAACTCTATATCGTCCCCACTCATGTATAAAACTTTTTGCGGAAGGCTTTTGAGATATTGAAGCAAAAGAGTTGTTTTCCCAACTCCTCTGGGGCCTATTAATCCAATAAGCCTCTCGCTGTTTTTTAAGACATTGAAGTACTTTGTTCTTATGTAAGAAGCGTCAGTTTTAGCAAAAAGAAGTTCTTGCTTTCGTATAAAATAGTCAAGTTTCATCTATTTCCTTAAATACTTTTAGTAATTATAGCATAAAATAGAAAAACACATTTTAGTAAAATGGGTTAAAAGGCTATAAGGAAAGATTTAAACAAGACCTCGCAACCCTCATGTCCCACAAAAGGTTTTATACCCCACATCAACCCCGTCAGGAACGCGCGGTAGTTGCGCGTTTTCATATCCCTCGTAGGGTGTTTTGAGTGCGTCAAGGAGGGCGAAGAACGGTTCTTTGTTTCCTTCTTGGGCTTTCACTAAGGCTTCTTCGACCAAGTGGTTTCTGGGGATGACCAAGGGATTACAAGAGCGCATGCGTGCTTTGGCACTGGCGGTGTCGCCTACGGTGTGTTCCCATTGTACGTGCCATTCTTTCAAGGCGTCGTCCAAGGAAACAAAGCGTTCTTTGTCCGCAAAACCAAGGGAGGCAAAGGTGTTGGTGTAGTCTAGTTTCTTTTGTTCCATGATGCCAAGCAGTGTGTTAGCGAGGGCTTTGCTTTCTTTATCCACCGTTTTTAGACCTAGCTTTTTGCAGAGCATGGCATCGTATTTTTGTTCATACAGGGGCATGAACTCTTCTAGCACCGCAGTAGCTTTTTCCACCGCCTTGTCCTCGTCGCTGTCGATGAGCGGTAAGAGCGCACCCGCTAAAACCGAAAGGTTCCACCCTCCGATGACGGGTTGATGTTCAAAGCGGTACCGCCCTGTCCTGTCGATGGAACTAAAGACCGTTTTGGGCTCATAGGCGTTCATGAAAGCGCACGGCCCGTAGTCGATGGTTTCGCCGCTGATGCTCATGTTGTCGGTGTTCATGACCCCGTGGATGAACCCTACGCGCATCCACTCTGTGATGAGTGCCGCTTGGGTTTCCATCACGGCGTGCAAAAAGGCCAGGGCTTTGTTGGGGTGCTTTTCGAGGTGCGGATAGAGGCGGGTGATGGTGTATTCTAGGAGTGCTTTTAAGTTCTTTTGTCCGCCATACTGCCTTGCGTACTCAAAGGTGCCAACGCGAAGGTGACTGCTTGCGACTCTGGTGAGCACGGCGCCTTTGTGGGGTTTTTCTCTCATGACCTCCTCGCCCGTTTCGACGACCGCGAGAGAGCGGGTTGTTGGGATGCCTAGGTAATGCATGGCTTCGCTGATGAGGTACTCTCTAAGCATTGCGCCAAGGGTGCCTCTGCCATCACCCCCGCGGGAGTAGGGCGTTACGCCTGAGGCTTTGAGCTGGATGTCGTGGCGTTTTCCTGCTAGGTCTAGTGCTTCTCCCAAGAGCACGGCTCGTCCGTCTCCGAGCATGGTAAAGTGCCCAAACTGGTGGCCTGCATAGGCCATGGCGAGGGGGAACGAGCCTTCAAAAAGGATGTTGCCACTAAAATACTCCGCTAGTTCGTCTGTGCTTGCGCGGGGTATTCCTAGTGTGTGTGCAAGGTTGTCGTTGAAACAAAATAGCTTTGGTGCTTCTACTTTTTGGGGAAGTTGCGCGGTAAAAAATGCTTCGGGTAAGGTGGCGTACGTGTTGGAAAAATCAATCTGCATGGTGTTATCCTTGGTGTTACATGTAAGGCCATTGTAGAAGAGGAAGATAAAAAAGTGCGTTAAGGAAATGGGCTTCTTTTTGGGCTAAAGAAATCCAAAGAAAAAGGGTGTGATGGTTTAATAGACCAGTGGTTTATTAAGACTTAAGGCTAAAAACTTATAATGGGCCGCCAGTCTATAAAAGGATATGTATGCCAAAAACGGTCAATAGAGAGGAAAAAATAGATTTTATTTGTGATGAAGCGTATAAAATGTTTGTGGACATTGGAATTGATGCTTTTTCTTTGAATCAATTTATTGCCAATGTCAACATGTCAAAAGGGCAGTTTTATCACTATTTTTCCACAAAAGAGCAGTTGATTTACCAAGTGATGTCAAAAAAAGCATTTGAATTAAATGCGCACATCATCAAAGAATGTAAGCATAAAAAGACTTTTGTTGAAAAATTGAGTTTACTTTTTGCGGTATATACAAAAGATGAGGCGTGTTATACGGATTTTAAGAAATTGATTATTGATACGATGCACCTGTACATTAACTCCAATGATAGCGCAATACGAGCATTTAACAATACGATGTACCAAACGGTTTTTACTCTTTTGGAAGAGATTTTTGATGAAGAGATACAAAAAGGTCATTTTCATGAAGACGCAAAATCTATCGCAAAATCCATTTGCGCAACCGCGGATGGGATGTTTTTACAGTCGCTCATGGTGGAAGATTTTGACTTAAAAACAGAGCTAACACACTACTTTTTAGAGGTTGAAAAACTATCAAAGAGACTAAAAGCAACACCATGAATGTCACAAAAGACAAAGTATCTTCCATCTTTTTTCAGTATTCGATTCCTTCTGTATTGGGAATGTTGGCCATTTCATCAGCAAGTATCGTGGACGGTTTTTTTATAGGAAATTATGTAGGCGATTCTGGACTTGCGGCAATCAACATCAGCTTGCCTATCTTCTCTTTTTTATTTGGATTTGCTTTAATGCTGGCGATTGGGAGCAGTGTTGTGTCGGGCAAACTCATAGGAGAAGGAAAAACCAACGATGCGTCAATTGTTTTTAGTAAAGCAATCGCCACCATCACTCTTTTTAGTTTTACACTCTGCACGGTTTTGTTTTTAAATATTGAGACACTTTTGCATCTTTTTGGTGCAGATGAAAACTTGACGAAAATTGCAATCGAGTATTTGTCGGTCATGTTGCTTTTTATCCCTTTTTTGATGATTGGGGTGGTGTTGGATTATTTTGTAAGGGTGGACAATCGGCCAAGGCTTGCTTTTGTGGCGTTGCTTTCAAGTGCGGTTATAAATTTTTTCTTAGATTGGCTTATGATTGTCTATTTGGAAAAAGGTATTTTTGGCGCAGCCCTTGCGACGGGCATTTCTCAACTTGCATTGTTGTTTATTTTACTGCCCCATTTTTTCTCAAAAAAAGCAACATTGAAATTTGTAAAACCAAGCGGAGGTTACGCGCAGATTGTCAAAGCCGCTTACAATGGCGCATCAGAGTTTGTCAATGAGATTTCAGTGGGGATAACCACTTTGATTTTTAACTATGTCATGATAAAAAATTTCGGCATAGAAGGAATCGCTGCATTTGCGGTTATCAATTATCTTTTATTGATTGGCATCATGATAAGTTTTGGCATCAGCGACTCTTTGCAGCCAATCATCAGTAAAAATTTTGGCGCAAAAGAGCACAAAAGAATAGAAGAATTTTTACACTTGGCGTTTATGACGACAAGTGTGGTAGGCCTTGTCATGATACTGTTGCTCCTGTTTATGCCAGATACCTTGGCAAATATTTTTTTAGAAGAGGGCAATTCCGCAACAAGACAAATCGTTCTGAGTTTTGCTGCATTTATCTGGATAGCTTTTCTTTTTAATGGCAGAAACTTAGTGATTTCAGCGTATTTGACAGCGATTCACAAGCCTTTGATTTCCATGATTATTGCGCTCTCTAGAAGTTTTGTTTTTCCTGTATTGTTTATCGTTACTTTGCCTTTTGTGTTTGGCAAAAACGGGATATTGATGGCAATACCCATGGCTGAGGCTGTTACTTTTGTCATCGCAATGGGGTTGTTTAGAAAATTTAAGCCTAGAAATTTAGGGTAGAAAGAAAGCAATGAAGCATAAAAATGAATTGAACATTTGCCTTAGGATTGTGCATGAATCAGAGTTTGAGAGGTTTAAGAGTGATGTGCAAAGTGCTTTTAAAATAGGCGCAGAAAAAGAATTTGGGCACACACTAGATGAGCCCATTCCTTCTGATGCAGATATTGAGGAGTCCCTGCTTGCCCACGGCGCCATAGCGTATTGGATAGTGGCAGATGGGGAAATTGTTGGGGGCGCGGTTGTGGTGATTGACGAAGCCACGCAGCGCAACTCCCTCTCTTTTTTCTTTGTTTCAATAAAGGAGCAGAGTCGTGGCATTGGGCTTTTTGCATGGAAAGCCATCGAAGAAGCACATCCAAGCACCAAGGTTTGGGAAACAGCTACACCCTACTTTGAGAAAAGAAACATACACTTTTACGTAAACAAATGCGGCTTCAAAATTGTTGCGTTTTACACTAAATTCAACCCCGACCCACACCACCATACGAGCGCTTTTCCCGAGGACGAGGAAGATGATGAGATGTTTAGATTTGAGAAAGTGATGAGAGAATAGAGAGAACGGGCTTCTTTTTGGGCTAAAGAAATCCAAAGAAAGGCGTAAAATCCAAGGAGTTGGTTATGCCGGATTTTTATTGTGGGAAGTTTTTTGAAAAAGACGCAACCGCATCAAAGGGGAGTGCTTTGGAGTAGTACCAGCCTTGGATAAAATGGACATCTTTGTTTATCAGCCTATCGTGTTCTTCTTGGGTTTCTACTCCCTCTAGGATGATTTGCAGGTTCAAATTGGCGCACAATTGGCAAATGCTGTTGTATAAAATCAACCCTTTTTCAGTGTGGGTAAATTCTATAATTTTTTTATCTATTTTGACATGATCAAGGGGGATTTCGTAGAGCATCGAGACGTTGGTATAGCCAATACCAAAATCATCTAGAGAGATTCCAAAATTATTTTCCCTGAGGCTATTGATGTTTTCGAGTATTTTTTTATTGATAGAGGAGCGTCTTTCGATGATTTCAAAGTCAATAGCGTAGCCTTTGGCTATGTTGATTATCTCAGTGACATAATTTTTGTCTTCTAAGGTGTGGGGGAAAAGATTGATAGAGACTTCTGGGTAAAAGCCTTGTTCTGCCCACAAATCCAAATCTTTTTTCACTTCTTGGCAGACCCAAATGTCGAGGATGGAGGCTAGTCCAGAGTTTTCAATATCGATGATAAAATCAGGCCCCCGCACGCTTCCGTCGCTATTTTTAATGCGCAAGAGTGCCTCAAAAGCGTCGCACACATTGTTTTGCACATCAATTTTAGGCTGATAGTAAAGCACTAAATTGTTTTGATGAATGCTCTCAATGATTTTGTTGATTTTGTAATGGGATTTGATTAGCGAAGATTGTGCCTCGTGAAATTTGATATCTTTTTTTGCTTCGATGGAGGTGGTAACGTCAAACTTTCTAGCCATGTTTTCTAACGACACGGTTGAGCTTTGGGTGTAGGTGTATTTTTTGATAAATGGGATGTAGATGAGGGTGCCAAGGGCGATCAAAAAAAGCTGAAATGCAACCGCTATGAGGTTCCCGCCCGTTGCTAAGTACATATTGACCAAAGCAGGGGTCGTCCACGGGATAAAGACGTCGCTAAAGGTAATGACGTGGGTATAGGACAAGAAGAGATACGAAAGGCAAAAGTTGACGATAGGGGTTAAGATAAAGGGAAGTATCAACGAAAAATTCATAAAGATGGGGATGCCAAAAATGAGAACTTCGTTGATATTAAATGCCACAAATGGAAACGCCAGTTTGCCCACGTAGGTGGTGTGTTTGTCTTTTGACGCTAACACAATAGCGATGGCCAACGAAAGCCCTGAGCCTAAGCCTCCAAGAAGGACAAAGTAATTGAAAAAATCCTTGTAGGTGAGGTTTGGGTGCATGAAATGGTCTAAAATCTTTATATTGACAATGGAGTCAAACAGGTTGATGCCGTGTATGCCAAAAAACCACAAAACGGTGGAAGCGACCGTTCGTACCAACAACAGCAACCCTTCTTGGGTCTCTTGAAACAGAACAATGCTACTGCCGACTTGTAGGTGCAGGCCTAGGGCGGAAAATATAAACGTTGCTACAAAATAGATGAGTGCAAATGGGGCAATGTACGCGACCATTGTGGCAACATTGCTTGAGAGTAAAGTATTTATTTTGCGCTGATACTGTTCGAGCATCTGCATGGTTTTTGCTAACAAATAGGTACACAGTAACGGCACAAGGATTGCTAAAATAAAAGACTGGGGCATAAAAAAACGTGCGCTGTCTCCTTGGTGCATAATCACTTCGACACTAAAATAGACAATCAGCGACAAAACGGTTGCCAAGAATTTGTTGATGGACACATAACAAATGCTTGCTAGGTGGTATGAAATGCTCATATTTAGCAGAAGCGGAAGCAGTGTGGTGGTTGTTAGCCTTACGATATTGTCTATTTCTTCTGGCGTAAACGTGGCGTTAAAGAAGCTGAAATGTTTGAGTACTTCGACAGACAAGATAATGAAAGAGTATAAAATATAATAGGGAACCAAGGAGATAAATGCCGCTCTTAACGCGTTAACCGTTCTTAAAAAGCTCATTTTTATAGCATTCATTATTATCCTAAAAAGGCTATTGGAGAATTTCGTGTGCAAGCGCGACAGTATAGCAATATTTTCTTTTATTTTAAATGGGAGTGTTGGTGGGGTAAAGATGGGTTGTTTTTTCATGCAATCCTTTACATGTAACGCAAAAATTTACACGACATCCATGGTTTTTACCAGCATACTTTTGATGGTGTCTGCGCGCGCTTTTGAGCACTTTCCTACTTGACACCCAAGTATCGCACAGATATAATCATGTTATAAATTATTATGTAGGAAAACAGTATGTTTGTAAACAGAATAAATGAACTCAATGCATTGGAGGAAGAATACGCCAAAAAAAGTGCCTCGTTTAGTGTCGTTTATGGGCGCAGAAGAGTGGGTAAAACTGCATTGATTTCTCAGTTTATTCAAGACAAGCCGCATATTTATCTCTACATAACTCTGAGTGATTTAGACTCACAGCTACCGTCTTTTGGCGATGAAATCAAAAAGTTTGTGCCTGCAAATATGCAGGCGTACCTTAATTTCCAGAGCTTTGAAGAGGGGATAGAATTTTTAAGCACATTGGAACTCAACAAAAAGCTCGTGCTTGTCATCGACGAATATCAGTATTTGAGCCTTAAAGACAAAGCTTTTTCTTCCAAGCTACAACGCCTTTGGGATATGAAGCTGCAAAATGCAAACATCCACCTCATTCTTTGTGGTTCTGTGCTTTCGATGATGCAAACAGAAGTTCTAAATTATACCGCCCCATTGTACGGCAGAAGAACATCTCAATCTCACATCCAACCCCTTAGGTTTCACCACATTAAGGAGTTTTTACCCTCTTTAGACAGACACACGCAGATGCTTGTTTTTAGCTCTTTTGGAACGATACCAAAATACCTAAACGAGTACGATGAAACACTCTCCTTTGAAGAAAATATAGAAAAAAAGATTCTCAACAAAAACAGCTATCTTTACAGTGAAGGCAATTTTTTACTCAAAGAGGAGATAAACGACAGTGCTAGTTACTTTAGCATCCTCAAATCCATGGCCAATGGAAACAGAAAAATAGGCGCAATTGCCTCTTCTTTGGAGGTAAATTCTTCCTATCTTAGCAAATACATGCTCAAACTCATAGAACTAGATATCGTAGAAAAAGAGATACCCATTACAGAAAAAAACCCTTCCAAATCGAAATTTGGACTCTATAAAATCAAAGACAAATTTTTACATTTTTGGTTTTTTTATGTGTACAAAAACTACAACTCCCTTGAGATAGAACAAACCAAGCCTGTGCTTGATGAGATGGCGTTGAATTTCAATGACAGATTTGTCTCCTTTGCCTTTGAAGATGCGGTGCTTGAAAACATCGCGATGGACGCACAAAAATACTGCGACTTTGTTCCCACAAAAATAGGACGTTGGTGGAACAACAAAGAAGAGATAGACATCGTAGCGTACGACGAAAAAAACATCCTCTTTGTGGAGTGCAAATGGCAAAACAGTGTCAACAAAGAGAGCGTAAAACAGAGGCTCATTGAAAAAGCCAAAGAGTTAGTAGGCGATAAAAAAGCCCACTATGCGGTCGTGACGAAAGAGGATTATTTGACCCAGTAAAAGAGATAAAGTGTTAGGTATTTACTTTTTACTAATTCAAATGCCTTACATGTAAACCCATTGCGCATCAAATTTCTTTGTGTTTTTTGCCATTAAAAGAGAAAATTGAATGAAGGCTTATCGCTTGTTTGCCATTTAAAATCAAAAATTCTTTGTCGTCTATAATGCTTAGTGTGGTAACGACGCCTTTGATAGTCTCCTCTCGTCCCTCTTCTGTGTAGACAATCGTGGAGGGTATCTTTCTTTGAATAGCAACCATAAGTTGGTCGTAAAATTCACATGAGATGGGAGTATACATCGTTGTTTCCTTTTCAAAGTTAAAAAAAAGTGACGAGGTTATTTTTTCACCAAACGCCTTACATGTAAGGATGAAAAAGTATGCTCATATTTTTCTTGTTCACCCTAAGCCTCCGATAGTTTTTGATATAATCGCTAGGCGTGAATAAATGAGGCTTTGGATTCTTAATGACGTTGGATAAGGGTTGTTTTGAGTTGGAAAAGTAGCCTTGTTCTCATTTTCACCGTATAGAAAATAGTGATGAATTTTTTAATGAAGCATCATCGTATTAAGATTTGTAATATACAACAAATACGTTTAAGGATGGCCCTATCCGATATTTTGTGCAGATTTAACTACCAAGGAGAATATCCATGTTTCGCTCGTTATTTGTCGCATTGCCAATAGTGTGTGGGATTATAGGTGCCCCAGCGTATGCTCAAACACTCGCTATGAGTGACTGGTCGGGGGCTTATGTCGGTGCCAGTCTCGGACTCGCCAATAACATTTCGGATACCAAGGCATCTACAACCATAGGGGGAGCTACCTCCTACTTCACCACGCCCGATGATGTGCAAATCGCAGGGGCAGGGAAGGGCTCATTCTCCCAGTCCCGTTTATCTGGCGGCATTTTCGGTGGGACACAGAAACTTTACGGCCCTGTACTTGTAGGGATTGAGTCTAGTCTTAACAGTCTTTCTTTTGACGAAGCGCGGTCAAAGACCATAACGTACACATCGTTCCCGGCTGCCCAGTTCACGCTCAGGCAAGCCGCCACCGCCGACTGGCAGGGCACGTTGCGTCTTCGCTTAGGCTATGTTCAAAAGAGCTGGATTACCTATGTCACGGGAGGGGCTGCAGTGGCGCAAGTGAAGGTCAAGACCTCATTTAGTGACAATGCAATAATAGGTGCCTCAGGGCTGGGTACCAACACAGAAACAAAACTCGGTTGGACTGTTGGGTTCGGCGGCGAATATGCCATAAGCAAGAACTGGGCCATTCGAGGCGAATATCTCTACAGCGACTTTGGCCGCGTGGATACCAACGCCGTTGTAACGAATCCGGCCTACCCAGCCCTTTCGAGTACCTTGTCTGGTTCGGTGAAATTTAAAACTCAGATACTCTCGATTGGTTTGGTGTATCGCTTCTAGTGAGTCTGCACCTGCTTTTTACGGTCGAGATTATAGTCTTGGCCAGGCTGTTTGCAAAATGCGATGTCAGGTTTTTACTTTAACACAAATAATTTTTGAAAATACAAAAATAGTAATAGTTACTTTCCTTGATAGCCCTTTACATATAAAGGGCTATCCTGCTTACCGCAACACCCTCGACGCGTTCAAGATAGCGATGAGCGCGACGCCCACGTCACCAAAAACTGCTTCCCACATGCCAGCAATCCCAAAAGCCCCAAGCACTAAGATGACCCCTTTGACCCCAAGGGCAAAGATGATGTTTTGCCAGACGATGCGGTGGGTTTTGCGGGCGATGGTGATGGCGGTGGGGATTTTGCCGAGGTTATCATCCATGATGACCACGTCTGAGGCTTCGATGGCCGCGTCCGAGCCCACGCCGCCCATGGCGATGCCCACGTCCGCGCGCGCAAGAACTGGCGCATCGTTGATGCCATCCCCCACAAAAGCGACTTTGCCTTGACCTAGGAGGGATTCGAGTTTTTCTACTTTTTGGTGGGGCAAGAGTCCCGCGTAGACTTCCGTGATACCAAGCTTTTGGGCTTGGATGCGCGCCACTTCTTCGCGGTCGCCTGTGAGCATGACAAGGCGCGCGATGCCCAACTCTTTCAAGGCTTGGATGGCTTCGATGCTCTCATGTTTGAGCGTATCGGCGATGCACAACGCACCCGCGTACACGCCATTGACCGCCACGTATACCACGCTTTGTTCGGTTTTTAGAGGCGAAGCGGTGATACCCTCTTTTTCCAAAAGGGCGTAGTTGCCCACCAGTACTTCTTTGCCCTCAAACCGCGCTTTGACCCCAAACCCTGCTAACTCTTCGACCTCGCCTTTTTCTTGGCCCACGTCCGCGCCAAATGCCTGCACGATGGAACGGGCGATGGGATGAGTCGAGTGGCGTTCGGCTTGGGCGGCGGCACCAAGCAAGGAAGCTTCGTCAAACCCGTTGGCGGGGTGGAGGCTTTGGAGGCGAAAAACGCCTTCGGTCAAAGTGCCTGTTTTGTCAAAAACGATGGTTTCTACGTTTTTAAGGGCTTCGAGGAAGTTGCCCCCTTTGACCAAGATGCCCCGCTTGGACGCTCCGCCGATGCCTCCAAAAAAGCTTAGAGGGATGGAAACCACAAGCGCGCACGGGCAGGAAACGACGAGGAAAACCAGTGCCCGCCCAAACCATTCACTAAAGGTCGCGCCTTCTAGCAGTAGGGGCGGCAAGAGGGCTAACAAAACGGCCGCGCCCACAACCACAGGCGTGTAAATCTTGGCAAAAGAGGTGATAAATTGTTCGGTTTTGGCTTTTTTAGCCCCCGCGTTTTGCACAAGGTCGAGGATTTTAGCGACGGTGGAGTCGGCAAAAAGCGTGGTGGTTTGGAGAGTGAGGAGGCCAGTTTGGTTGATGCTTCCTGAGAGTACCGTGTCGCCTTTGCCTACGTCGCGCGGTAAGGATTCGCCCGTGAGTGCGGAAGTATCTAGGGTGGAAGTTCCCTCTAAAACAACCCCATCAAGAGGGATTTTTTCGCCCACGCGCACGAGAATCTTAAAACCTAACAACACCTCTTGGGGCGACACGCTTTTTTCGCCCCCATCTACAAGGAGTGTGGCTGTGTCGGGGCGGATGTCCATGAGCGTGCTGATAGAACGGCGCGAACGCCCCACGGCGAGGTCTTGGAAAAACTCACCCACGCGGTAAAAGAGCATGACCGCTACGCCTTCGGGGTATTCGCCGATGCTAAAGGCGCCGATGGTGGCGATACTCATAAGGAAGTTTTCATCAAACACGTGGCCTTTGGTGAGGTTGCGCACGGCCTTGGCGACAATCTCCCCGCCGATGAGTCCGTAAGCGGCTAAAAAGAGCCAAAAATCAAAGGGTGCAGGCGTAAAAAATGCGCCACTAAAGAGGAAAACGCCCAACACATAAAGCAAAAAACGCGGTGTTACTACGTGCTCTTTCCACGGGGCTTCTTGGAGTGGGGCCACGGGCGCGTCGAGGGGTTTGAAAGAGACGCTGGGTTCTTGCGCGTGCACGAGGTGTTCGACTTCTCCCCAAAACGCGGGCGTGAGCGGGCTTGGGGTTTGGAGCGTGAAGATGCCTTGGGCAAAGTCGATGCGCGCATGTTCGATGCCACTGAGGCTATTGAGTTTGGTTTCGACTTTGGCGGCGCAATGGGCGCAGCTTAGGCCTTCGATGCGGTATTTTTGCGTGTGAGACATGGCTTAAGCCTTTTCCGTGACGTGGGCAAACCCGGTGTCAAAAAGCAGTTTGATATGCGCGTCATCGAGGGAATAGTAAACCACTTTGCCCTCTTTGCGGGGTTTGACAAGGCGGGCGTTGCGCAAGACGCGCAGTTGGTGGGAGATGGCCGAATGGGTCATGCTAAAAAGTTCGGCGATGTCGCACACACACATTTCATTTTCCAGTAATGCGCCGATGATTTTGATGCGAGTGGTGTCTCCAAAGACTTTAAAAAGCTCCGCTAAGTCGTACAAATCCTCATCTTTAGGGAGTTTGGCTTTGACCGTTTGGATGATGTCTTCGTGGATGATGGTACATTTACATGTAAGCTCAGGCATGGGGTTTCCTTGGTTTATAGATGAACATATGAACTAATGTTCACATGTTAGAGCAAAAATGATAAAAACATTCTTAAAAATTGCCTTGGAATGTTTTACATGTAAGGGAGGTTTTGGCGTACCCTATCTCGACAAGAGTTGTCCACAATGGATACCCCAAAGCTAAAGCTTTGACCCATTGGGACAAATTGTCTCGCGCGGGTACGCCCAACCCTCCTTAGACCTTTACATGTAAGCACAAAAAACGCGCCAAAAGCGTAACAATTTTTTGTTATAATGCCCCCTTTAATCCCCAAAGCATCGGCACCGCACAAGCGACTCAAGCGATGCTAAAAAGTGAGGTGCGCGTGCCCAGTATTGTCTCCATCACGTCTTTAAACAAATCCTACCGCGACACGCAAGTGTTGTTTGACATTAACCTTGAGATTTATAATGGCGAGTTTTTGACGCTCTTGGGACCCAGTGGCTGTGGGAAGACGACCTTGCTTCGGATTTTGGGTGGGTTTGAAGAGATTGACACGGGGGAGATTACCTTGGACGGGCGCTCTATCGCCCACATCCCACCTCACAAACGCAGTACCAACACCGTGTTTCAAAGCTACGCCCTTTTTCCCCACATGAATGTGTTTGACAATGTCGCCTTTGGCCTCAAAATGAAAAGCCTTTCCAAAGCCGACATCAACACCCAAGTAGTAGAAATGTTGCGCGTGGTGAAGCTAGAAGCCTTTGCTAAAAAATACCCCAAAGAACTTAGCGGCGGCCAACAACAGCGCGTCGCCATCGCTAGAGCGGTGGTCAACAAGCCTACCTTGTTGCTTTTGGATGAGAGTCTCAGTGCATTAGATTTTAAACTGCGCAAAGCCATGCAAGTGGAGCTCAAAGAGTTGCAACGCCAGCTTGGCATCACCTTTGTGTTTGTGACGCACGACCAAGAAGAGGCGCTTAGTATGTCAGACCGCATTGTCGTGATGAACCACGGGAAAATCGAGCAAATCGGCACCCCAAAAGAGGTGTACGAAAACCCCAAAAACCTCTTTGTGGCCGATTTTATCGGGCAGATTAACAAGTTTTCTGCCACGATGCTTTCGCAAACCGCGACCCACCTAGAGTTAGAACTCCTTGGCAAAACCCTCACGCTTAAAAAACCCCAACCTCGTGTGTATGCCTCCACGCTCACCGTGGTCGTGCGGCCTGAAGATTTTCGCGTAGAGCGGCGTTTGGACGACGTGCCTTTTAAGCACTACATCCAAGGCACCTTGCACCAGATGATTTACAAAGGCGTGACCATCGACCTCATCATCGAAGTAGAAGGCGCACGCATGGTACATGTAAGCGAATTTTACAATGAAGACTCCGACGCGCTCACCTATAAAGAGGGCGAAACCCTTTACCTCTACTGGTTAGAAGGATGGGAAGTGTTGCTTGAGAGCTAATTTTATCGGGAGTTTTGGGAGGGCTTCCATCGGGCTGATGTTTGCGTGGTTGTCGTTTTTTGCCCTTGCACCCTTTGTGTTGGTGCTAAGTGCCAGTTTTTTTACGCGGGGTGAGGAGGATTTTTTAGCCCTTCCCTTGACACTGGAAAACTACGGGCGCATCCTTGACCCGCTCTATTTGGAAGTGTTTTTAAACTCCTTTATCCTCTCTTTTAACACCAGTGTTGTGACGCTCATCCTTGCCCTTCCCTTTGCCTACGCGCTTTCGCGCTTGCCTCAAAAGCTCAAAGGGTGGGCGTTGTTGCTCACCATCATCCCTTTTTGGACAAGCTCTTTGGTGCGCACTTATGCCCTCGTGGCGATTTTACGTACCAAAGGCGTGCTCAACGAACTTTTGTTGTGGAGTGGACTCATCGACGAACCGTTGGAGATTTTATACACCCAAACGGCGGTGCTTGTTGGGATGGTGTACACCTTGCTTCCGTTTATGATTTTGCCTTTGTATGCCTCTTTTGAGAAGCTAGATTGGCGGCTCATCGAAGCGGCTAAAGACTTGGGAGCCAACGGTTTTTGGATTGCTGTGAAAGTGGTGCTTCCGCTAGTGAGTCCTGGGATTGTGGCGGGGATTATCTTGGTGTTTTTGCCCTCTTTGGGGATGTTTTTTGTGCCAGATTTGTTAGGTGGTGCCAAAGACCTCATCATCGGGAGTTTCATCCGCAACCAGTTTTTGACCTTTCGGGATTGGCCTTTTGGAAGCGTGGCGAGCGTGCTATTGACCCTTGTGATGGTGGGAATGATTTACCTCTACACCCGCGTCCAAAAAGCACGAGGAGGCCAAGATGAAATTTTTTGAACGGCTTTATCTTGGGATGATTTACCTCTTTTTGTACGTGCCCATTTTTGTGCTCATCGTCTATTCGTTCAACGCGTCGCGCTACGCCATGGGGTGGAGCGGGTTTAGTTTGGAGTGGTATGAACGGCTGTTTAAGAACACGTCGCTCTTAGATGCCGCGCTAAACTCCGTCTCTATCGCCTTTTTTAGTGCCACGGTGGCGACACTGTTGGGGACTATCGGGGCGGTGGCGATTTTTCGCTACCATTTTGCGGGTAAGCAGTTTTTAAAATCCATGGTCTATGTGCTCATCCTCTCGCCTGAGATTGTCATGGGGATTGCGCTGCTCATTTTGTTTGTTCTCGTGGGCGTGAAGTTGGGCTTTGTGTCGCTTCTCATCGCGCACATTACCTTTTGTTTACCCTTTGTGGTGGTGACGGTTTTGAGCCGTCTAGCGGGCTTTGACCGGAGCGTGATTGAGGCGGCGAAGGACTTGGGGGCGAGCGGGTTTTATACCTTTTCACACATCATTTTGCCCTCCATCTTGCCCGCGGTGATTGCGGGGTTTTTGCTTAGTTTCACGCTCTCATTAGACGATGTGATTATCAGTTTTTTTGTCAGCGGCGTGGAGTTTGAGATTTTGCCTATCAAGATTTACTCCATGGTGCGCCTTGGGGTGAAGCCTGAAATTAACGCGTTGTGTACTATTATGTTTGCGGTGACGATCGTGCTTGTGTTTGTGTCACAACTATTATTAAAGGAGAGAAAATGAGACTACTTTTGACCCTGCTTGGGTTGGCAGTGTTTGCCTTTGGCAAGGTGCTTTACGTGTACAACTGGAGCGAATACATGCCCCAAAGCGTCATCAAGGCGTTTGAAAAAGAGACGGGGATTCGGGTTTATTATTCTACCTATGACAGCAACGAAGCCATGTACGCCAAGGTCAAAACCGACCGCTCTAGCAGTTACGACCTCCTCGTGCCTTCGACCTATTTTGTGAATAAAATGGCCAAAGAGGGGATGCTTTCTGTCATCGACGTGCGAAAACTTAGCAACTATAAAAACCTCGACGATGGGCTATTGCACCAGCCTTTTGACCCTGAAAATAAATATTCCGTGCCCTATTTGTGGGGAAGTACGGGCATCAGTTTCAACGCGCGCACCTTGGGTGAGGGTGCCATCACCAAGTGGGAAGATTTGTGGGATGAAAAATACAAAAGAAGTCTCTTGCTCACGGATGATTTGCGCGAAGTCTTTGGCATGACGCTTAAAACCCTAGGCTACAGCGCCAACAGCCAAAACCTCGATGAAGTCAAAAAAGCCTACGAAAAATTGCGCCTTTTAATGCCAAACGTGAAAGTCTACAACTCCGAATCCCCCAAAGAAGTCTATCTGGGCGAAGAAGTGGTCGCGGGCATGAATTTTAACGGGGAAAATTACATGGCAAATTTGGAATCCCCTGACATCCACTACGTCTACCCCAAAGAGGGCATTTTGCTCTGGATGGATTCGCTCGTCATCCCCGCCAACGCCAAAAACGTGGAAAACGCCCATAAATTTATCGACTTTTT
>JACUTV010000040.1 GCA_014859645.1 Campylobacterales bacterium | reverse complement strand
CAGTGATTGCCCTTGGAATGGTAGTGCTTGCGGTGGTGGGGTTTGTGAGGGGGAGAGCCGAAAAAGCTACACAGTTTTACATGTAAGGCTATGTGCAGGTGTAAATTTTGTAGTTGTTTTTTCCTTGGGTTTTTGCCACATACATTGCCGCATCTGCTGTGCTGATGAGCGTGGATTTGCTGTTGGCAAGTGCAGGGTAATAGCTAATGCCAATGCTTGCACCCACACATACAGAAGTTTCTCCAAGGGGGATGGGTTGAGAGACAGCGTGAATGATTTTTTTTGCTACATTGGCCATGGCGGGAGATTTGTCAAGGTTTTCAACAAGGATGGCAAATTCATCCCCACCGATGCGAAAAACATTATCGCTATCGCGCAACGTGTTTTTGATTTTCTCACCAACAATCCGCAAAAGCAAATCACCCATAGTGTGTCCAAGGGTGTCATTGACAAGCTTAAAATCATCCAAATCAATCATCATTAAAGCGCAATGGGTACCGTAACGCTCGCCGTTTTCAATGGCTTGCGTGATGTGTTCCTCAAAACAGTGGCGGTTGGGAAGCCCTGTGACACGGTCGTAATAAGCAAGCTGTTGGAGGCTTAAATCGCGCTTTTTGATTTCAGTGACCATTTCGCCAAAGGCTTGGGAAAGATGGCCTACTTCGTCGTTGGTTGTGACATGGAATTGGGTGGCGTAGTCATTGTTTGTGGTGATATGTCTGGTGATAGCGATAAGATGGTCTATGGGTTGTGTGATGCTTTTGCTGATGCGTTTGGCAAGTAGCCTTGCCAACAAAAAAGCCACCCCTGTGGCCGCGAGTGCTGTTATAAGGTACCAACCAAGCCTCAAGTAAAAGCTTTCCAAGCTCCCGATAACACAAATGGTTCCTATGGGGTTTTCGCGCAATAAGAGAGGCTTGCTTATGGCGATGGTAGTAAGGGAGATTTCCTCGACTGTTGCATTGTTGTGTTTTCTGTGAAAATTTCTTGCAGGATTGACTGTGGAATCCTTGAAATAGCTTGCCAATACCGTGCCATCAGGCAAAAGCAAATGTGCTTCTAGAATATTGCTAGCACTTTTTAAAATAGCTAATGTTTCCTCTGCCGTTCGAGCGTCTTCAAAGGCAACTGCGGCAGCAGAAGCATCGCGCACAATGTCTGTTTGGGTGTGAATCTCTTGAAAAATAGCATGCTTAATAGAGATGTACTGATGGATAAGCATAATGGAAGCAATGATAAACACTGCTAAGGAAATACTTAAGACATTGGAGTAAATCAGTTTTTGACGGATGGACTTATTTTCCAAAAACTTTTCAAGCAAAGGCATTAGGGAGTGACCTCTTTGGCAAGTTGAAGCAAGCGTGAGCTTAGGGTGAGGTTTGATTTTTGGAGGGCACCAAGATTAATGGAAAAAACCAAACGTTCATTGTGCTCTAAGATTTGAATGTGTGCTTGCGCTAACGCTTCATCGTCCGTGACGATAAGGATTGGGTGTTTGGCTGTGTGTTTTAAAATGTTTTGGTTTTGGTTGTGTTTTGAGAGAAACAGGATGTGGCACCCTAAAAAATCATCTTTTATTTTTGGCCGACCCATGGTAATGAACTGATTTCCAATCTTTTTTTCCCTTAACGCTAAAAAAGCGTCATTAGACACATGCTCTTCAGGAAGGCAAATGACAAAATCACCCGCACGTTTTTCCTTTGGCCAGTCTGTTAAGAGCGCAAAGTTGTACACATAGGCAGCTTTGAGCGTGTATTCTGGCAAGGCTTCGACTTTGTTGGATTGGGCAAGAAGGCCGCTGATGCACAAAAGGAAGAAAAGAAGTTGTTTCATTTGAAGGTGTACTCCATCTCTAGCCAAAAAGTGCGTCCTTGGTCGCGCAGTGTACTACTACCGTCGTAGAATAAAAAAGCTGTTACATTTTCGTACTGTTCATTAAAGATGTTGCGTACTTTAAAGCGCGTGGTGAGGTTTGGTGCAAGGTGATGGGTTGAGGCGCTTAGGTGTGTAAGCCAATACGCAGGAGCATATCTTTTTTCACCCACATCCATAATTTGGCGTTTGCTGGTGTATTGGGTTTCCAAGCCGACACGAAGGCGATTATCAAAAAGAGGGGCAGAAAGATTTAGCTTGGCAAGGTGGGCTGGGGAGTTAAATCTATCAAAATGCGAAGAGATGTTTTTGACGTTTTGCCAAGCATAGCTTGTGCGTAAGCGTACCCCACTGTCCCAGTGTTTTGCAAATTCTAACTCAGCCCCTTTGGAATGCACATCGCTTTGTGTATAGCTATAGGTGTGTGAAAGTGTGTATTGATATACCGAAGCCAGTAGTGTTGCATTGTCTCCTAGTTCTTGTTCTGCCACAAGTTCAAAGGTTTTGGCTTGTTCGGGAATATCGAAAACTCCTTCGTTGGCAGTGGGTTGACGATGGGTTTTGTTGGCAGAAAACTTCAAAGTGGTTTTTGGATGCACTTGCCATAAAAGAGAAGCATGGGGGCTTAGGGCATGCATATTGGCATTGTTTTTTTCATAACGAAAGCCGTAGTTTAATGTTAAGGTTGGAGAGAGTTGAAAATCATCATAAAGATAACCACTGTATGTTTTTCTAGGTGTAAATTTGTGGGCCATGTTCATGGACCCCCAATAAGGGGAAAAGTAGTCATAATACCTAAGCCAACGAAAGTCATGACGGTATTCGGCTCCAAAAGAAAGGGTATGGTTGTCAAACCAACTCCCGACAAATTTCATATCCGCGCCGTACCATCTTGCACTTGTGCCACCGTGCCATATATAGAATGAAGGATCTGGCTCATCTTTATAACGGTAAAGGTAATGCCCGTACCATACAGAAGAGGAGAGTTTTAGGGCACTGCTAAGGTCTGTGTCGTGTTTAAGACGTGCAAACATATTTTCATCGCCAATATAAGCAGGATCTCCGACAATATCAAGCAGAGGAAAAGAGGGGGAATGCGCGGCTCTTTTGGCCCATGCAGAGGTAAAAGAAAAGGTTTCGTAGTTTGCTTTTATAAAGAAACGTGTTGTTTTTTCTTTGGTACCTTCTTGATGAATATCCTCATGATGGTACTCTTTTTGGTGAGCGTTTAGTACGGAGGCAAACAGCAGGATGCTTGCGCCATTGTCGAAAACCTCACCAGCGGTGATGCGTTTTTCTTGGGATTTGTAACTTCCACGTCCATAGGCAAGGCGCACGCCTTTGGTGTCGTTGGCATTTTTGGTGATGATGTTAATAACACCCAAAAGTGCCCCATTGCCGTATCCTGCGGAGCCACCCCCAGGGATGAACTCTATCCTTTCGATGAGTGAGACATCCAATAGACCATTGTTACCAAAATAGGTTTGCCCATAGAAGCTATCATCTGCGCGGTAACCATCTATGAGCGTGATAATACGCCCAGCATATTCGCTAGGGTCGCTAAAACCCCTTCCTCCAAGGTAGGAGTAAGAATAGTCGCGTGTAACATGAAGCCCGCGCATACTTGCAAGAATCTCTTCTAGGGTTTTGTACCCGTAATCTGCGATGTCTTGTGCAGTAACAACAGAGACAGCAGAAGCGGCGTTGTTTACTTGACTAGCGATGTGACTAGCGGGAATATATTTGATCTGAAGCAATTCTTCCAAAGGAATCAACGTCGCATCTAGCGGGTGAGTTTTAGCAATAACCGAGGGCGCACCAAGCACAAAGAGTATGTTAGACAAAAGATAAAAACGCTGTCTAAACGTTAATAGTGTTTGATTCGCCACTGCTTTCCTAGAAATAATTGAATTTAAGGCGATTTTAGCACTTTACTAGTCATGCTTTGGTCACTTATTTGTCTATTACCTTCTTTTTTGTTTGAAGCGAAGAAGAATAGTGCAAGAGTGAAGCAAAAGGCATGGGTTTGGCAAAATAAAACCCCTGTATTTCATCACACTCGTAGGATTCTAGCAAGGCAACAGTTTGTGCATCTTCAACACCCTCAGCCACGGTTTTAAGATTTAAACTCTTTGCCATTTGAATGATGGCTCTAACAATGGCTGCGTTTTCTGCTTTTTGAGTCGCATCTTTTACAAAAGACCGGTCAATCTTTAACTTGTCAATGGCAAAGCGCTTTAAGTAAGATAGGCTTGAATACCCTGTGCCAAAGTCATCCAAGGAGAGTTGAATACCAAGACTTTTTAGTCTTTGGAGCGTTTGAAAAACATGCTCCGTGTCGTGGAGTAGGATAGATTCCGTAAGCTCTAACTCCAAATAGCGGGGAGAAAATCCAGAAGATTCTAGGGCGCCTATAACGGCTTGTTCTAAATTGCCACGTCTAAATTGGATGGCAGAAATATTAACAGCAACGGTGCATGTTTTCCCAGTAGCATGTAGCAATGCGCCCTGTCGGCACGCTTCTTGCAGTACCCACTCCCCGATAGGGACAATTAGCCCGCTGTTTTCGGCGATTGGGATGAAATCCATCGGAGAAACCATGCCTCGCGAGGGGTGCTTCCAGCGCAACAATGCCTCAATCCCACTTTCTTTGTAGTCTTTAAGATTGATTTGCGGTTGGTAGTAAAGTTCAAATTCATTGTTCTTAAGGGCTTGTTTGAGGTCATTTTGAAAATGCTGATATGTTACAACATCTTGATTCATTTTTTCTGTGAAAAAACAGTAGGTGTTTCCTCCTGCTTCTTTGGCTTTGTACATAGCAATGTCGGCTTTTTGTAAGAGGGTTTCAAAGTCCTCTCCATCGTTAGGATAAAGGGCAATACCTATAGAAATCGTGATGGAAAAAGCATGAGAATTAATACGAAAAGACCTGTTGAGTTCCGCAGTGAGCTTGTCAGCAATAGCAGAAACGTTTTGGGCACTTTGAATGTCTGTAAGGAGGATTAAAAATTCATCGCCCCCTTGACGACTCACGGTGTCTGTTGTGCGCAGGCATTTTTTAATCTTTCTGCCAACAGAGCGGATGATTTCATCCCCTATGCGATGCCCTAGCGAATCGTTGATGGCCTTAAAATTATCAACATCTACAAAGAGCATTGCTATCTTTGTTGCATTGTGATGGGCATAGCTGATGGCTTGCCTCATCCTATCGGCCGCCAAGGCATAGTTTGGCAGCTCGGTAAGAGCGTCGTAGTTGGCTAAAAACTCGATTTGTTGTTCAGCTTTTTTTTGTTCGGTAATATCTTTAGCAATACCCAAAACACCCAAAAGCTCTCCTGCTTCAGAATATACAGGCACTTTTCGTGTTTCCAAAAGCCCCTCTTTTCCAGTGGCGCGGTAAACAAGTCTGTTTTCGTAAGTAGTAACTGTTCCCTTGACAATGGCTTCCTTGTCTTTTTGGCGGAACCAGTCTGCTAAGTCACGTTCCCAAAAATCATAATCTGTTTTTCCAATGATTTCTATGGTTTTTGCTCCAAAAAGCTGTTCAAAGGCGTGATTACATGTAAGAAAAACTCCTTCGGGGTCTTTCATCCAAACCAAGTCAGGAAGGGTGTTAAGCAAGGAGGAGAGATGGGAGGCTGTACTGGCCAATACTTCTTCGGCTTGCTTTTGTTTTGTGATGTCAAGGGTGATGCCATGCCAAATGACGCTTTGGTCATCTTGAAGCAAGGGGTGCGAATTGCTCTCGAGCCAAACAAGTCCTTTGGTGGGGTGAACATAGCGAAACACGCAATGAAAAGGAGTAAGTGTTTGAGCAGAATAATGCATGGCTTTTCTAAAAGACGTTAAGTCTTCAGGGTGAAACGCCTCTCGCAGTTTAGAAGTGTTTTCTTGGAGTGTTTTGGTATCAATGCCGTAAACCTCGATGACGTTATCACTGGCAAACAAAAACTCTTCTTTGCCATCAGGGTGAAGCTTGAACGTGTACGCAAAACCAGGAATATTTTGAATGACAGAATTGACGCAAAGATTGCCTGTGCGAAGATGGCAGGCGGTAAGTGCAGGTAAATTGGCGTCATGAGACATGGGTGTATCCTCTTCGTTTAAAATCTATTTTATTGGGTGTCAGGGGTGTATCGTTTAGCAAGTGAGATACCGTAATGATGGTCGTTGAAATGGAAGCGGGTTCCGTGAATTTCCACATCGAGTTTTTCTCCTTGTTTGGTTGTGTGTTGGGTGTGGAACGTGATTGTTTTTTCAAGTTCAGGGCCTTGTGCCATTGCTAAGCATTCTTCGGGGGTTATTGTCGTGTCAATCTCACTAATGTGACGCCCAACCACCTCTTCTTGGGAATAACCAAGCATTTCGCAGGCGAAGGTGTTTGTAAAGACAATGATACCCTCATTGCTGACGATAAAAAGAGCTTCTTTAAAGTGATTTATTGCAGCTTGCAACAGCTCAAGCCCCTCTTTCGCTCTTTTTTCTTCAGTCATGTCGTGGCCGATGAGCAAAACACTGATGACGGTCTTGGAAGCGTCTAGTTCTGGAATGAGGCGAATATATCCCCAGCGTTTTTTAGGCGCAATGGTAGAGGAAAAAGGCACTTCAAGGGCACACTCTTGCTTGGTTTTGATGGCGTGAAAAAAGCGTTTTTTAAAAGCGGTGACATCGGGCAGTGGCGAGAGAGAGTCGGGAGTTTTGCCAAGGATAGCCTCATAGGGACGGTCTAGGAGAAGGCGCATTTGTGGGTTGACATAGACCCGACGGCATTCTAGGTCGTACCGCGCGATAACATCGGGGGAGTTTTCAACCATTGCCCGAAAGGCTTCTTCGCTTTTCATGAGGGCAATCTCCGTCTCTCTGCGTTGCGTTATGTCTCGCGACAAGACAATAAAAGAGTCCCCAAAGGTTTTGCTTGAGATGGAAAGTTCAAAACAACGCTGTTTTCCTTCAAGCACGAGTTGGATGGTTTTTCCAAAGGAATACCCCTTTCCCCTTGCTTCATGAAGGGCTTCAAGCATGCTTTTGCTAGCCTCTAGCGGGAGTACATCGGCAATATTTTTGTGCAATAATTGCGCTTTGCTTATTACGAGAAGTGCCTCGTTTTGTGCCCAAATGTTGAGGTAATTTCCCTTAGCGTCAAGTTCAAACAGCAAATCAGGAATCGCGTTGATAATCCCTTCATTAAAGGCAAGGGCTTCTTGCAGTTCTAGGGTGCGTTCTTGAATGCGGTTTTCCAAATCTTTGTTTAGGGCGTCTAAGGCTTCTTGAGCGCGTTTCCTCTCGCTAATGTCTTGGATATGTGCTAAAACGTACTCGACCTCTCCTTTTTGTGATCGTACGCATTGTATGAGTAATTCTACACTGATGAGATGTCCTTGCTTATGAACGAAGTGTTTTTTAAGAGGATAGGCGTCGATTTCACCGTGCAGAACACGCTCAAATTGTACGTTATCCTCTGTGAGATATTCATCAGGATAGGTGACTTCCTCCCAGGTTCTCTCAAGAAGTTCTTCGCGCGTATAGCCAAGCATGTCGCAAAGCTTATCGTTTACTTTGAGCCAGCGTTTGTCCGCAGAGGTGATGGCCATGCCTGCGAGTTGACGCTCAAAAAAGAGTTTGGTTTGTTCGTCTTGTTTTCTAGCTTCAAGCAAACGACGCTCGCTGATGTTTCTGACCATGGCCATGTTGAAAGAGATACCGCCGTATTCCATGTAGTTACTAACAATCTCAACAGGAAAAACAACACCATCTTTGCGCTGATGCATGGTTTCTGTGGTGATAATTTTTTTCTTTTTTAGTTCCTCCCAAAGTGTTGACCATTCATGGCTTGGCCAATCGGGGTCTATGTCTCTTACGCACATTCGAAGCAACTCTTTGCGAGAGAATCCCAAGGAATGGCACGCTTCTTGGTTGACGTATTGAAAGCGCGCATGCTCATCAATCAAAAACACCGCTTCGTGGATATGTTCTAATGCAAAAGTTTTTAATAAAAGACGTTGATGGGTTTTTTTGTAGTGGGTTAAGTCGCGAATATTGACAATATAATACAAAAAGGAGTGATGTTCTTCTTCTTTAACGGCGATGATTTCCACTTCAACGGGAAATTGCATTCCGTCTTTTCGTTGATGGATTGATTCAAAGGTGTGCTGACCTGCGCGATGAATGATGTGAAAAATATTTTCTAGTTTTTCCTGCCATTCTTGGGAAAAAAGCAAGGCCAAGGGTTGGTGGTCGAGCTCTTTTTCATCGTACCCATAAAGAAATCTAAAGGCAGGGTTCATGAGCGTGAGGGTTTTACTATGCGCTTCGTAGATGGCAATCCCCCAGTGGGCTTTTTCAAAAATCTGTGCCCAGTGACGCAGGTTTTTTTCAACTTCAACGTGGTGTTTGATGTCTTTTTCGAGATTTGAAATGCGATGAATCGTACTTGCTTCAATGTCAAAAAGTGTGTGCGAATCTTTTTGAAGTGCCTCGTAAACTTGGTGGGGAAATTGGAGGGTAAAACAAGCCCCTTGAGGGATGTTTTGTGCTTCGATGGTGCCTTGCATCTTTTGTTCAACGATGGTTTTAGTGATAAACAGGCCAAGCCCAATATTTTTTTCGTGGGAGGTTGTGCCAATGTTGAAGATTGATTCAATGGGTGTTTGCGTGATACCTCCGCCGTTGTCTTCAACGCTTACGAGAACATGATTAAAGGTTTGGGAAATGCTTACATGTATAACGGGATTTACAACCTGCCGTTGGATAAGAATGTCTTTGGCATTAAGGATGAGATTAAGAACGGCATGGGAGAATTCGTTGGGGTTTCCAACCAGAAAAATATGGGATTCTTGAGGTTTGAAAATAAGCTCAATTTGTTCAATCTTGAAGGTGTAATTGACCATTTTTTGAATATCTTCTATGGTCTTAACGGCATTAAATTCATGCTGTTCGTTGGTTTGGGATTTAAAAAAAGAATAAAACGTATCGATAGTTTGGGCTAGATGTGTGATGATTTGATGGCTTAAATCAATGGCGTGGATTAACTTTTCTTTGGTAACACTGCCTTGCAGGATGAGAGAGCTTTTAAGATTGGACTGAATGGCCCCAATCTCCCCCAAAGGCTCTTTCCACTGGTGGGTGATATTGCGGATGAGTTCACCCACGGAAGTGTAGCGTGACTGAAGAAAAAGCATCTTGTTTTGGGTCTTAATTTGCGTCATCGCCTTGGCATGTTCAATGGACAAGAGGCGTATTTTGCGGCTAAGTGCCATGGAGAAAATAAGCATTTGCCATGCGGAACCTGCTATGAGCAAAAGGTTGTGTTGAGGAAAATCAAAGAAGCCCAAGCTTCCCAAAAAAGCCCCAAAAACCCCCACTATAAACCCCCCTAATGCAATGAGGTAATACGTAGCCAAATCAGAACGATGCGTCATGGCAAAAAAGCCTAGGAAAAAAGAGAAAGAGAGTGTAAGGAAAAATGCTAAAGCGCACAAATAGTGCCTAAAATAAAAAAAGCCAACAAAAGAAAGCAAGATAGCAAAAAAAGCAACAAGACCCGCTATGCGATACAGAAGCGGCGAAAGTGTTTTGATATTTAAAAAATGCAACGAAAACAAAACCAAAAACCCAACACTTGCTTGGAAGGTTAAGATTTTTGCAACCAGACTGAGGTCTACATGTAAAGGCAAAAGGAGGGCAAGATACCCTTGAAAAGAGAGCACGAAAGGAAAGAGCGCACTGATGTAGAGGGAGTAGAGCAAGTAGTCTTTTTCTCTGGTCGCGATGTATAAAATGCAGTTATGAAAAAAAAGCGTTAAAAATACTCCCGCAAAAAGAGAAGCGCCAACAACCTGAGGAAAGAAGTCTAGCAAACGTTCCCCTGTGACAACTTCCGCGGCTAAAAGGGGCGCCGCAACGCCCATAAGCAAAAACAGGTTATGTTTCACAAGAACCTCGAGCGCGGCGCTTTTGGGCTACTTTGGGGGTATCGGAAACGTAGTCTGTGTTGATGCGATACCCAATGCTACGCACCGAGAGAATGAGCTTATCTCCAAGTTTTTTGCGCATGCGCATAATAAGGTTTTTGATTGCCGAATCGCAGACGGTATCCATCGGCCACAAGTGACTGGCAATCTCTTTTTTGCTCACGACCAAGTGCCGTTTACTGATAAGTAGCTCTAAAAGCTCATACTCTTTAGGGCCCAAGGTGAGCGGGGTTCCCTTGCAGTAAATCTCTTTCGTGCCAATATTATACGTAATATCATTGCCAAAGTACAACATGCCCAAATCTTTTTTGATGCGTTGCATAGAGGTACAAATGGTCAAGGTAAGCTGTTCAAACTGCACAGGTTTGGTGAGATAACCATCAATAGAAAGATTGGCCGCGTTAATGAGCAAATCGCGGTCGGTAAAGCTTGTGAGTAAAATGATGGGCGTTGTGTAGTCGTGTTTGCGAATCTGTTCAGACAGTTTGAGTCCGTCTTTGCGGGGCATCTTGATGTCTGTGATGATGAGGTCGGGTTTTTCGTCCTCGTAAATTTCGTACGCTTCTTCACCGTTTTTTGCTGTGTAGACTTTTTCGAACATCATGCTCAGTATTTCCGCGGTTTGTTCGCGCATGACAGTGTCATCTTCGGCAAAAAGAACGGTTTTATTTTTCAAAATAAAAAGGCTGTTAATCATGTTGTTCCTTGCTGATGGTAATTAACTTTTGCATTTTAACACTGAAGAAGTCATGAATCAGTCATAGGTCACGCCATGATGTGACCATTGTGAGACTTTTTGTAAGCACAAGAGAATTGTTGATGTTGTTTTTTGTTGCCATGGTTTAATTATGATGACCAATCTGTGACGGTGGTTAATGTAAAATCCGAGGCTACATCCGTAGAACTCTGTAAAAAAGGGCAATCCATGAAAATTTCCTCACGTATTTTGATAGCACTTACCTTCTCGCTTGTTGTGTTGGGGGGCGCTATTGTGGCAATAGCGTATGTTGAAACAAAAAATAATATACAAGCGTTTGCGGCTGAATATAAAAAGAGCGCTTACCAATTCCACGAAGAAGAGCTTGAAAACCTCGTGGACATTGCAAAACAACTGGCGATGTCCATTTATAACACTCAAAAGGCAAGGGGTGTAGAGGATGCAGATATAAAAAAAGCTATTTTGGACAGACTTGGGGACCCGATATTCTTTAAGGACAAAAGTGGCTACTTTTTTGTGTATGAAACGGATGGAACCAATATCTTAATGCCAGTTAACAAAGCCTTGGAGGGAAAAAACCTCATTGACCTCAAAGACCGCAATGGCGTGATGGTTATTAAAGAGTTGATTGAAGCGGCAAAGCAGGGTGGCATGTTGGTGAGGTATGAATTCCCCAAAGTAAAGGATGGGGAACCGCTTCCTAAGTTTTCCTATGCCATGTTGTTCGAGCCGTACGATTGGATGATGGGCACGGGGATTTACGTGGATGCGGTTGAACAAAATATTGTGCGTATACAAGAAAAGTTCGATGAAGCACTCGTGCACGAGATGGTGGAGTTTGTGCTTGTGGCAGTGGTTTTGCTGTTGCTAAGCGTCGTGGCGATGGCATTTGTCATAAAACGTACCGTTTCAAAACCTTTGGGAGAGCTCATCGAGCGCGCCGATGCGCTCTCTTCTGGCGATGGGGATTTAACAAGAACATTGGAAGTTACGGGAAAAGATGAGCTTGCTTTGGCAAGTGTGAGCATCAATCGTTTTATTGAAAAGGTGCACGGTCTTGTTAAAGAGGCCAAATCGCTCTCGGGTGAAAATGCTTCCATCTCCCATGAACTCTCTTCCACTTCGTTGGAAGTTGGGCGTTCTGTGGAAGCTTCGATGCACATCATCAACACCACGGTTTCCTCAGCCTTGGCACTTAAAGATGAGCTTGTCCAAGGTGTGGAAGAGGCCAAAAAAGGCAAAGAAGAGTTACTAAGAGCCAATACGCATCTAGCGGAAGCCAACCAATCCATCTTGATACTGACAAGTGACATCCAAGAAAGTGCGGCCACAGAGGTGGAGTTAGCGCAAAGTATTCAACAGTTAAGTCACGATGCGGGGCAGGTAAAAGAAATCTTAGTGGTCATCGGCGATATTGCCGAGCAAACCAACTTGCTTGCTCTCAACGCCGCCATCGAAGCGGCGCGCGCAGGAGAACATGGACGCGGCTTTGCTGTGGTGGCCGATGAAGTGCGTAAACTTGCCGAACGCACCCAAAAAAGCCTCCAAGAAATCAACGCTACTATCAATGTCATCGTACAGGCCATCATGGACAGCAGTGAACGCATGACACACAATTCTAAAAAAATAGCCACTTTGGCAACGACGGCTTCGGGTGTTGAAACAAAAATCAATACTATGCTTACTGTCATGGGAAGCGCGGCAGAGGCTTCGGACGTGACGACACAAAACTACGTCAAAACAGGGACAGAAGTCGACTCCATGGCAGGAAGTGTGGGTAAAATCGGGGAGATTTCTGGGCAAAATGCACGAAGCATCGAAGAGATTGCCGCGGCAGTGGAGCACCTTAACCGCATGACCGAAGCGTTGAATGCAAAACTTTCAGAATTTAAAACGTAAGCAGGCCAAGCGGCGAAATATCTTGATATGGAGCCTTACATGTAAAGAGGCTCTTCCTTTTTTTCAAAGGGCATGGCAACGAGGGTTGTTTTAAAGAAGAGAGCATGCTCCCCAAAGGCTTTTAACGCGGTTTGTGCGTCAATCTTAAAGTATTCCAATGCTTGCTCGCGCTCTTCTTGGGTTTGGATTTCAAGCATCGAAAGGTCGCGGTACGCGAGACGATTGGGCTCTAGGGTGGGGTTGTCTTGGTTTATCCAAACACGGTGGGCGTTTTGAACGGCACTGGTGAGCGTTTCGTGGACATTTTTATCTTCGTTAGCATAGGTGGCAAGTCCTTCTTCCAAGCTCACTGCACCGTTTTTATCTTGATCTAAATCGATCGTGTGGTTAAGTTCTTCGTACGCCGTACGCTTGAAGGCAAGGGCTTGGGTGGTGATGATGTCGGTGGGATTGCGTGCATTAAAGGTGTCGCCATAGGCTTGATAGCGGCGCGCGCCCACGCTGGTGTTGATGGCTGTGACGTCTTCGCCTGCGTGTTCGTACACCACATCGTGGTCAAAACCAAGGCGCAACGCGTGCTGTTCGCTCTCATCGATAGTACCATCTTTGTTGCCATCCGCTTCGCCATAGCCTCGCGTGTGGACGATTTCTTTAAGCCAGCCAGCCACATAGCGTTCAGCAGTGCCGTTAAGACGAACGATGCCATCCTCACGCACGAAAAAATCCCCTTTACTAAATGCATTTTTTAAGTCGCCTAAGGTCTCTTTGTCGAGTTGGATGACAAGGACGTCCTTGTCATCATCGGGGTTGCGAAAGGCGACGAAGCGTTGGCCTTCATCGGGTTTGGCTTGGGGTTTGATAAGGGTTTCGCTACGCAACGCTGCTTTAGAGAGGCGGTCAAATTGCACGCCTTCTTTGGTATAAATATCCCCTTCTATGCGGGTTTTGACACCAGATTCTAGGAGTGTTTCGCGTTCTTTGGATTGGAGGTATTGGGAACCAGTTAAGGGCTTGCTAGCCACTGCGTGAAAGCGTTCGGGGTTTACATGTATTGCCATCATGTCTCCTTTTTATGGGAAACATATCGGCTTGTAGACCTAAGTGTTTAGGGTGTCACCTCACAGGTGCGATAGTGCGTTGTGTTTGTATAGGTTAATCAAGCGGGTAGCTTCTGGGCCATCGGCTTGGTAGGTGCGGCCGTTTGAGCTGTAATTAATCCAAACGGAAACAAAACCCGTAGCGTTCATTCTGCGTGCATACAGGTTCGCGGGATGTCCCAAATACCCTTCAGCAATAGTCCCCGTGGATTGTTTGTATACGGGTGTGTTTACGGTTGATTGGTGCTGATAGCCACTAGTGCTACTGTTTCCGCGAAAGGGAGTGAGCACTGGGGCGTTGGGTTTGCCGACCATAGGGAGAGAAGGGTTGGCCGCTAGCGCTGAAGCGCACAAGAGAAAAAAAGCGAGCACTATGTTGCCTACTGTTTTATACACCATGTACCTCCTGTGTCACAAACAGGAGCAAGAAACGTTCCACACCCAAGGTTAACCCATGCTTGCCCCGTTCTTTAGGGTGCCGCGTTTACCAAACTCTTATTAAACTTTTGCTACCATCAATGCCTTTTATCCTGTACATGTAAAGAAACCAATGCAAACACTACACGACGCCATCAAGGAACGTTTTCTCATCATCGACGGTGCCATGGGCACACAGATTCAAAATGCCATTGTCCCGCCCGAAGCGTGGGGCGAGAACGAAGGGTGCAATGAGCTGTTAAACGCCACGGCATCTGAGGTGATTTTGGAAATCCAAAAAGCCTATTGCGCCGCGGGAGCGGACATCATCAAAACCAACACCTTTGGTTCCATGAACTGGGTCTTGGGCGAATACAACCTTGGAAGCCGCGCCTATGAGCTCTCCTTTTTGGGTGCTAAAATCGCCAAAGAAGCGTGCATGGAGTACGCTCACCTCAAACCTCGTTACGTAGCGGGCGCCCTAGGGCCAGGAACAAAACTGCCCTCGTTGGGACACATGGGGTATGATGCCATGTATCAAGGGTACGCTGAGGCGGCGCGCGGGCTCATTGATGGTGGAGTAGACCTGTTTCTCATCGAAACGGCGCAAGACCCCCTGCAAATCAAAGCGGCGTTGCATGCTATTGTTGACACTATGGAAGCCTTACATGTAAAGCTTCCGGTGATGGTTTCCGTGACCATCGAACTCTCAGGCACCATGCTCATCGGCACTGACGCGACGACCATTGCGAGCATTTTAGAACCATTTGAACTTTTTAGTCTTGGGTTTAACTGTGGCACGGGACCAGAACAAGTGTACCACCACGTCAAAACCCTCTCACAAGTGTGGCCAGGCCCCATCAGCGTTCACGCTAACGCGGGGCTTCCCCAAAACCGTGGGGGCATGACCTTTTACCCCATGGGCGAAGTGGTTTTTGCCAATGAGCAAGCCAAATTTGCCGACATCGACGGAGTAGCGATTTTGGGTGGGTGTTGCGGGACGACGCCAGAACACATCCGCGCTCTTGAATTTACCCTCCGCTCCAAAACTCCAAAACCTCCCACAGGCGTGTGCACACCCGCCATCGCGTCGCTGTTTGAAGCCAAATCTTTAGTGCAAAACCCCGCCCCTTTTCTCATCGGTGAGCGTAGCAATGCCACGGGGTCAAAGGCGTTTCGAGATTTGCTGTTAGCCCAAGATTTTGAAGGAACGCTGAGTGTCGCGGGCGAACAAGTGCGCAGTGGCGCCCACGGATTAGACGTGAGTGTGGGCTTTGCAGGACGCGATGAAGCGGCGGACATGGCGAAGATTATCGCGCTGTATTCCCAAAAAACTCCCTTGCCGCTCATGGTAGACACTACCCAGCTCACCGCCCTTGAAGCAGGTCTTAAATGCATCGGCGGGCGACCTATCATCAACTCGGTAAATCTAGAGGACGGCATCGAAAAATTTGACGCCGTGTGCGCGCTAGCGCGTCGTTACGGAGCCGCCTTGGTATGTTTAGCCATCGACGAAGTAGGCATGGCCAAAACCAAAGAACAAAAAATCGCCATTGCGGGGCGGATGTTGGAGCGCGCTGTGGAGTTGCACGGGTTTCGCCCCAGTGACTTGGTCTTTGACTTGCTCACCTTTACGGTAGGAAGCGGGGACGAAGAGTACCGCACCGCCGCCACGGAGACCATCGAAGCCATTCGCGAATTTGGGCGTTTGCACCCTGAAGTGGGCTTTGTGCTTGGGGTGTCTAACATCTCTTTTGGACTAGACAAACACGCTAGGGAATATCTCAACTCCATCTTTTTGCATTATTGTGTGGAAGCGGGGCTTTCTATGGCTATCGTGAACGTAAAAAACACCTTGCCTTTGCATAAGATTGGTGAAGTGGAACGCAAGATGTGCGAAGACTTGCTCTTTAATAACCATGAAGCGGGCGACCCGCTGTTTGCGTTTATCCGCCATTTTGAGGGGGTAGTCGCAGGCACAAGCGGGGGCAAAGACCCTTATGAAGGGCTAGAATCCGCCCCCTTGGTGCATAAGCTGTTAATTGATGGCAATAAAGAAAGAATGCTAAAAGAGCTAGTAGGCATCAAAGAACTCATCGACCCCGCGACCATCATCAACGAAGTGCTCATTGGCGCCATGAAAGAGGTGGGCGAACTCTTTGGCTCAGGAAAAATGCAGTTGCCTTTCGTGCTTCAATCGGCCGAAGTGATGAAAGCGGCGGTGGATTACCTCAAGCCTTTTTTACCCAAAACCGACAAACAAAGCGAAACCACGCTGATTTTAGGCACCGTCAAAGGAGACGTGCACGATGTGGGTAAAAACCTCGTGGATATCATCCTCACCAACAACGGCTTTCGGGTCATCAATATCGGTATCAAAGCCGACATCCGCACCTTCATCGACGCGTACCGCGAACACAACGCAGACGCGCTTGGCATGAGTGGTTTGTTGGTCAAATCCACCGCGGTCATGAAAGAAAACTTGGAAATTTTAAAGGCTGAGGGGATTAACGTGCCTGTCATTTTGGGCGGTGCGGCCTTGAATGATGCCTTTGTGGATGAGTATTGTAGGCCTTCGTACGAGGGGCCTGTGTTTTACTGCAAGGACGCTTTTGAGGGCATTGTGGCTATGAGTCGCATCGAAAAAGGGAACCACAACACCAAGCTTAGCAACGTGAAAAAAGAGATTCCGTTACCCAAACCCAAGCGCGAACCCATCTTGCCTGAAAACATCATCATGCCCCGCCGTGACGAACCCGTGCCGACACCGCCTTTTTGGGGGGTGCGCGAGCTTAAAACCGATGTGCGTTCCTTTGCATACGAGTGGATAAACCACAAGTTGTTGTTTTCTCAACGGTGGGGGTACAGCGGTAAGGGACTTAGTAAAGAAGAGAAAGCCACCCAGCAACGTGACGTGCTGTGGCCGCTGTTTGAACGCCTCAAGGGGGACATCGAATGCTTGGGATTGTTTGAACCGACCTTGTTGTATGGCTTTTTTCCTTGCCGAAGCGATGGCGAGAGTTTACATATTTTTGATGAGGAGTGCGGTTGGTTGCCAGGGCAAACCCCTGCTAAAAGCGACCTTGGCGATGCCTTACATGTACTGACCTTTCCGCGTCAAAACCGCAAGCCCCATCGGTGTTTGAGTGACTTTTACCACAGCGCGCATGATGATGTGGTAGCGTTTACCTGCGTGAGTGCGGGCAAAAAATTTAGCGAATACGAAGCGAAGCTGTACGAGGCGGGACAGTATCAGGAGTATTTTTTCTTGCACGGGCTTGGGGTCGAACTGGCCGAAGCGTTGGCGGAGATTGTCCATAAGCAGATTCGTTTGGATTTGGGCGTCGCTAAAAACGAAGGCAAGAGTTTGCGGGATGTACGCATGGCACGTTACCAAGGATGCCGTTACTCTTTTGGCTACCCTGCGTGCCCTGAAATTGCCGATACGAAGGTCATTTTTGACCTGTTGAAGCCTGAACGCTTTGGGATTGAGCTGAGTGAAACGTTTCAGATTCACCCCGAACAAAGCACCACGGCGATGGCGACGTACCATCCTGAAGCGTTGTATTTTTCGGTCTAGCTGGGGGCAAAATCTTCCAAGCAACACTTCAGGGCAAGAGTTTCCCACGATGGGTGCCCCAAAGCTAAAGCTTTGACCCAACGGGGAAAATTGTTTCGCAGTATCGCATGGAAGATTTTCCCTTTAGTGTGAATTTGTAGGGTGGTAGTAGCTAGCCTAGAGGTTCACCCTCATATTACACAATAAGGATACCAATGAAATCACCCAAAGGTTTCAAAGGCAAGTATTTTTCTCTTGCTGCCATTACTGCCACTGTGGCAACCGTAACGCTCCAAGCCCAAACGGTCAGCGCACAGCAGCTAGCACAAGCAAGCCAAGAATACACCAAGGAAGCACACGAAGAAGACGTGTTGCTAGAGGTGGATGAAGCACCCGTTGTTGTCATCTCGAAAAAAATCACATCGCAAAAATCTAGTATTATTACTGCGACCAAAACCCCCACAAGTCCTACCAATCTCACCGACAATGTCACCATCATTACCGCCGAAGAACTTTCCTTGCGTGGTGCAACAACCCTAAAAGACGCCTTGGCTTTTGTACC
>JACUTV010000181.1 GCA_014859645.1 Campylobacterales bacterium | reverse complement strand
TAGCTCCCTTCGTAGGGCATTTTTACGCTAGCAGATTTAAGTTCTGGCGTCATTTTCACCCCAAGTTCTTTAAACAACGCGATACTTTGGGCGTGGGTCATGAGCGTGCCTGTGGAAGCGTAGCGGTCGGTGCGCCAACTCGCCGTGGCGTTCATATAAGCGTCGAGCGTCGTGGCGTCTTCATTAGCCGCGTCCATTTTGCCCTGAAGGGTTTGAAACTCAGCAAGAGTGATGTCACTGGTGCAACACTTTGCAGACGCTTTTTTGCCTGTGGTTGGGTCAGCAGGCGTAAAAGGTTCAGAACACTTCGCCGCCAACGGCGTGGCCAAAATGTTGGTGGTCGTGTGAAGGTCGCACTGTGAGTGGCGGCACACGAGCTCTTTATCCTTCGTAAAAGTCACGTCACACTCGATGATGCCCGCACCCATACGCGCTGCGGCGAGGTAAGACTCTTTGGTGTGTTCAGGAAACTGCATACTCGCCCCGCGGTGTCCGATGGAAAAATCAGACTTTTTAAATTCGCGTACTTTGCATTGTTGGAGGGAGGTTTTTAACGGCCCCGCGTCCATGTCATCCACCAGATAGTACGGTCTTGGGCCAACTTGTACCACTGTATTTTGCGCAATAACTCCCGTGGCAAGCACGACCACCGCCAAAAACGCACGTGTTATGTTCATCTTCCTCTCCTCATAAAATGGATTTTTCACCTGCATTATGTCACGGATTTATAACAAAAAGGAGACAACAAGTAACACTGTTTGAAATGGGTTTACATGTAAGGCTAGCGCAAGGCAATCTTGGACGAATTTGCCATAATCCCCACCGTATGCCCAAGGTGAATCGCTCCTGCTGCTACAGGTGAGAGAAGCCCTGCTGCTGCCAACCCCACACCCGCAAGGTTCGTTCCTGTGCCAATCCAATAGTTTTGATTGACCACGTTGAGGCTTTTGTGACTTAGGTCATACAGCTTCACGATGTCAGCAGGATTGCTGTCGGTGATGGCGATGTTGGCTACCTCGATAGCCACTTCACTTCCCCCGCACGCAAAGGCGATGGCGACGTCTGCTTTGCTCATGGCCAGCGTGTCGTTCACGCCATCACCTACCATCACTACGTTGCCGTATTTGTCTTTAAGGGTTTGGATGATGTCGGCTTTATTTTGAGGCATCAAGTCTGCATACACCCCGTCAAATCCGTACGTTTTAGCAAAGGTTTCTGCCACACTTGGCGCGTCGCCCGTGAGAAGGATGAGGTGTTCTACCCCGCGCGCCCTTAAGCCCTCAAGCATCTCTTTTGTGCCCTCGCGTACTTCATGGGTAAAGGCCACAAATCCAAGGACTTCCTTGTCGCTTGCCACATACACCACCGTCTCACCTGCTTCCAAATGTGCTTTGGCGTGGCTTTTTAGGGTTCTTAGCGAAAGCTTATGTTGGGCAAAAAACTTTTCATTGCCCACGTACACCCGTGAAGCATCGTGGGAGGCTTTGACCCCAAGGCCAGGGAAAACGTCGCAGTGCCAGTAGGATTCTGGGGCAACGTCGATGCTTTTAGCGTATGCCACGATGGCTTTGGCGATGGGGTGCGTGTTGCGGTATTCAGCAAGTCCCGCGTACGCAAACAACGTGGCTTCATCCACACCCTTAGCCAAATGCACCGCTGAAACAACGGGTTTTCCCGTGGTGAGCGTGCCTGTTTTGTCAAAGCAAAATACCTTGCTTTGACTCACTTTTTCAAGATACTGCCCGCCTTTAATGAGGATGTTTTCTCTCGCACCCCTTGCGATGCCCGCGCTGATGGCGGTACTTGCCGCTAAGACTGTCGCGCACGGACATGACATGACAATCATCACCGAAAACGCCCGAAGCGCCGAACCTGTCAACAAAAACGTCCCCGCGGTTAGCACCGTCCCAAGGCGCAAAAGGCGCGAGGCGAGCTTGTCTGCAGCCACTTCGCTGGGAGATTTTTGCGCCAAAGAGGCTTCTACTTTGGCTAAAATCCGTGAGATATAGGTGTTTTGCCCCATGGCGTTGACGCGGATGCCGATGCGTCCTTTTTCCACCAACGTATTGGCAAACACCGCATCGCCCTCTTCCCGCACCGCTGGCTCACTGCGCCCATTAATCAGCGCTTCGTCCACTTCTGCCACGCCAAAAACTACCACGCCATCCACGGGGATTTTCTCTCCGCTTCGCACCACAACCGTATCGCCCTCGCGCACTTCGTTTAGCGCCACTTCAAGTTCCAAGCCATCCACAAGCACATAGGCGTTTTTAACGTCTAATTCCACCAGTTTGTGAATTTCCCGTTTAGAACGCTCCGCCGTCCACTCTTCTAGCAACATGCCCCCGCGCAAGATGTAGATGATTTCAAAGGCCGCCATCGCTTCGCCGCCAAAAATAGCCGCGAGTAAGGTCACAGACATGAAACTTTGAAGGCTAAAACGTCTGGCTTTGATGTCTTCGTAGGCTTCTTTTAGCAACGGCAAGGCCGCAAAAATCGATACTACTGCCACAAGTGAAAAAGGCGATGCCACGATTAGCACGCCAAAAACATGCTCCGCCACAAACCACCCCACCGCGCACACGCTCAACAAACCAAACTCGACCAATCGGCGCTTGAACGCCACAGGCGCGTGATGACGAGTCGCACACACAGCGCAACTTGACGAGCACCTGTTGAGCGCGTCTGGGTTGTGTGTCGCAGAAAGAAAGAGCAAACTGTCCATGCCCTCAAGAGTGCGTAAAATCTGCTCCGCATTGGAGCGTGTTTGGTCTATGTGAAGGATGAGTGAGGCGCACTTGGCATTGACCCGATGGGAAAGTACCATGCCCTCAAGAGCGCCCATGACTTCTTGCACAAAAGCCTCTTGGGTAAAAACAGCAGATTTTAAACGTAAACGAAAGGGGGTTTGACTTTTGACATAAAGGGGTGTGGACATGGAAAAACCTCAGTTACAACCAAACCATTTTTCTAAATGGTAATGATTATTAAAATATGCAATAATAGTTCAATCCCCCTTAGGACGAGCTAAAGGCTTACATGTAAAGGT
>JACUTV010000180.1 GCA_014859645.1 Campylobacterales bacterium | reverse complement strand
TAACGGCTCTCTGATGGTAAAATCATACTTCCACTCTTTGGCAATAAAATAACTCTCTCTTAAGATTTTCCCCTCGTACCACTCTACGTAAGCGACGGGTTCGGGGGTGCAAATGCCTTTGTCTTTAAGCAGGTGCGCGTTGCGGTAGGAGGTTTTGGCTTTGCTATTTTTCCAAAAGCTATAAACCCATTTTTGCACGCCTTTGGGGACTTTAAAAGACTTCACCACCAGTGCTTCACCCTTTACATGTAAGGTTTTTAGCTCGTTGCGCGCGCGGTGAATGGTGGCGTTGCTTTGGGCAAATTCTTGTGCAATGTTTTTGCAAAACTCCTCCAAATGCGCGTAAGCGGGTGAGAGTTCAAAACGGCAGGTGCGCATGTTAGCCTTTGGGCGCGTAGGCGTCATCGACCGCTTGGCACAAGATGTGTCCGATGAGTCCGTGCATCTCTTGGATGCGGGGCGTGTCGTTGGAGGGAACGATGAGGTTCACGTCACACAAAGGTGCCATCACTCCGCCGCCTCTACCACTAAAACCGATGCTTTTGCACCCAAGGCTTTTGCCTTTTTCAAAGGCGCGCAAGACGTTGGGGCTGTTGCCACTCGTGGAAATGCCCACAAGGACGTCCCCTTCGCGTCCAAGGGCTTCGACTTGGCGTGAAAAGATAAACTCAAACCCGTAGTCGTTGCCAATGGCAGTGATCGCGGACGTGTCGGTGGTGAGGGCAATGCCTGCAAGCCCACCGCGCTCTACTTTGTAGCGACCACTCAGTTCCGCCGCCCAGTGCTGCGCGTCCGCCGCACTCCCGCCGTTGCCAAAAAAGAGGACTTTGTGCCCTTGCTTTAAGGCTTCTACCACCATGATAGCCGCGGCTTCGATAGCGTCTTGCATGCTGTGCATGGTGGCTTCTAGCGTCGCTTGGTGGGCGGCCATTTCCCGTGCAATCATTGCTTTCATTGTTGCGCCTTTTTAAGTATCTGCGTTGTACTGCGCCCTTCTAAAAACTCCACAAGGCGCACGTCTTTGACAAGGTCGCTTCCCACGACTTCTTTGCCCTCATAATCTGCCCCTTTGACTAAAATATCAGGCGAAAGTTCTTGGATGAGGCGGTAGGGTGTCTCTTCGTCAAACACCACCACATAATCCACCGAACTAAGCCCCGAGAGCACAAAGGCGCGGTCCTCTTGGGGGTTGATGGGGCGTTTTTCACCTTTGAGGCGTTTCACCGACGCATCGGAGTTTAGCCCCACCACTAGCACGCTTCCAAAGCTTTTGGCTTTTTCCAAGTAGCGCACGTGTCCTGCGTGAAGGATGTCAAAACAACCATTGGTAAAAACAACTGTCCCTTCTTTGTAAGCACTAAGGAGGGGTTTAAGGGCTTGGGTGGTGAGGATTTTTTCATGCAACGAGGGGGCGGTAAGGGAGCGTTCATACTGGATGATTTCTTCGAGAGTAGCCGTTGCACTGCCCAGTTTTCCTACCACCACGGCCGCGGCGGAAGTAGCAAACAAGGCGGCTTCTGTGATGTTCATGCCGCACGCTAGGGCAAAGCCAAGACTGGCAAGTACCGTGTCGCCCGCGCCTGTAACATCATACACTTCGCGCGCAACGGTGGGGATTTTTTCCACGTTTTGGTCAAAGATGGCCATCCCGTCTTCTGAGAGCGTGATGATGGCGTAGGTTAAGTCAAGGTCGTTTTTGAGTTTCATGCCAGCATTCAAAAGCGACGCGTCATCGGTGATGCTGATGTTGGTAGCCAGTGCGGCTTCGGCACGGTTGGGGGTGATGAGCGTGGCACCGCGGTATTTGCTGTAGTCTTTGCCTTTGGGGTCTACAAGACAAGGGATGCCCCGAGCACTTGAGAGAGCGATGAGGCGTTGGGTGAATGAGGGGGTCAACACGCCTTTGCCGTAATCAGAAAGTAACACCGCATCTACCGCGTCCAAAAGTCCTTGCACGTGAGTCAAAAGAGCTTCTTCACTTTGGGCAGTGATGGGCTCTTTGGATTCTGCATCAAAGCGCACGACTTGCTGGTGGCTTGCCATGACGCGGCTTTTTTTACTGGTTTTGCGCCCCTCTTGACGCACAAGACTTTGGTGACTGATGCCAAGAGTGTGCAGTTTTTCCACTAATGCGTTGCCGTTTTCGTCGTTGCCAATGACGCTAGCCACATGTACCTTGGCACCAAGGCTGGCGAGGTTTGAAAGTACATTGCCCGCCCCACCAAGGACGGTGGTTTCGTTTTTGATGTCCACCACTTGTACGGGTGCTTCAGGAGAGATGCGTTCGCACGCCCCCCACAGGTAGTGGTCTAGCATCAAATCCCCCACCACCAAAAGGGTCGGAGTGCGTCCGTGGAGTCTATGCACCTTTGACCTCCGTTTCAAACAACCGTTTGATGTGGGGAACGTAGGCGCGGATGCCTTGTTCTAGGGTGAAACGAGGTGTGTAGCCTAGGTCTTTACATGTAAGGGAAATATCGGCCTCGGTGTGGGTTTGGTAGGCGCTGTAGGGGTTTTGGAAGTAGTCTGTGCCTAGATGCGTGCCTAGTTCTTGTTGCAAAATATCGGCGATGTCTTGGAAGCTTCGGGGTTTGCCTGTGCCCACATTGTACACCCCGCTTTTACCCTTTGTGGCGGCAAGAATGTTGGCTTGGATGACATCTTCGATGTAGATAAAATCCCGCACGATAGCGTCCGAACCATAAAACAGACGCGGCGCACGCCCGCCAAGGATTTGATGACCCAGTTGCACCACCATGGAAGCGGTTTTTTGCTTGTAAAATTCCCGTGGGCCATAGACGTTAAAATAGCGTAACCCGACGATGGTTAGGTCGGTTTTAACCACCCAAAGACGGGCGAGGTTATCCATGGCAAGTTTGCTAAAACCATAGACGTTCTCAGGGGCTTCGTGGCCTACCCTTTGGGGACTTGGTGCATTGCCGTAGGTGGCGGCCGAGGAGGCGTAGACCATCACAGCGTTTTTACGCAAGGCAAGGCCAAGCAAGTCTTCAAAGGCGTTGACGTTGGTTTGCATCATGATGCCTTGGTCCATCACGGTGGTGTCGGAGATGGCGGCTTGGTGGAAGATGAAGTCGATGTCTAGGGACTCTAAAATGCCTAAGTCTTTGGT
>JACUTV010000039.1 GCA_014859645.1 Campylobacterales bacterium | reverse complement strand
GGGCCAAGGGTGCGGTGGGCGATTTTGTCGGAGATTGATGAGGTGGAGGTGTTGGCCGAGCCCAATGCTATTCGCAACTCCATTTTTCTGACTTCGGCAATTGTACTGTTTTTGGCCATCGGTGGCGCGTTGTATTTGGTGCAATTGCTTCTTTCACGCCCGTTGGAAAAGTTTAAAACCACCATGCTAGAAGTGAGTAATAGTCAAAACCTCACCTTGCGCCTCAACACCAACGCGCCCCAAGAGCTTAAGATGATCGCGCAAGGGTTTAACGACCTCATGGAAAACCTCCAACGCCTGCTCCATAGCGCCAAAGAGGTTTCCAATGAAAACGCTTCCGTGGCAGGACAGCTCTCAAGCACCAGTTTGGCAGTGGGAAAAAACGTGGAAACTTCGGTGGAAGTGGTCAACAAAGCGACCAAAAACGTGAGCCATGTGAAAGCGGGCATCGCCAAGTCTATCCGCGAAGCCCAAGCGAGTAAGCAAGAGATTATGGAAGCCAATCACACCTTGCAAGAGACCAAAGAGCAGATTGTTGTGCTTGCAAACAAGGTGCAAAACAACGCGGCGTTGGAAGTGGAACTAGCACACCGTATCCAAGCCCTTTCTTCTAATGCCTCGGAAGTGCGTGGGGTGCTAGAGGTTATATACGACATCGCTGAGCAAACCAACTTGTTGGCGCTTAACGCGGCCATCGAAGCGGCGCGCGCAGGAGAACACGGGCGCGGCTTTGCGGTGGTAGCCGATGAGGTGCGAAAGCTCGCCGAACGTACCCAAAAAAGCCTTGCTGAGATTAATGCAACGGTAAATGTTATCGTCCAAGGGGCGGGGGATGCGAGTGAGCAGATTGGGAAAAATTCCCAAGAGATGGAATCCCTAGCTACCGCCGCCCAAGAAGTGGAAGGCAAAATCAACGCCACCGCACAGATTGTCTTCAAAGCGGCGCAAAACAACGACGAAATGGTCAAGGATTTTGAGATTTCAGGGGGAGAGATTGAGACGGTTTCAAGTGTCATGGACGAGGTCAACACCCTCTCTAGCGGCAATGCCCGTAGCGTAGAGGAAATCAGCACTGCAGCCGTGCACCTGCGCGCGCTTACCGAAAAACTCTCCCACGAATTAGAACGGTTTAAAACCCGTTAAAAACGCCTTACATGTAAAGGATTTTCCTTTACATGTAAGCAGTGGTTACGCACTTTTCCCATAACCACTGTTGAGGCGAATTTCTAGTAATCGTGCCATGCGCGAAATACTAAAGGTCATCACAAAATAAAACACTGCCAAGGTGAGGTAGATTTCAAAAGGCTCGTACGTGCGCACGTAGATGAGTTGTCCTGCGCGGGTGAGTTCGGTGATGGAAAGTACCGAAACCAAGGAGCTGTCTTTTAAGATAGCCGCGTAAGTGTTGGTGAGCGGGGGCAGGGTAATGCGCAACGCTTGAGGGTAGATGATGTAGCGCAAGCGCACCCACGCGTTCATGCCCAACGCCCGCGCGGCTTCGTGTTGACCGTGGTCGATAGCGCCCATGCCAGAACGGACGATTTCGGACATGTACGCACCAAAATTAAGACTCAGCCCTAAAATGGCCGCGTGGTGCGCGCTCATGGCGATGCCTACTTGGGGTAAACCGTAATAGATAAAAAACAGTTGCACCAAAAGGGGCGTGCCGCGGAAAATCTCGATGTAGGTTACCATCATCCATTCTATCCCTCTGGGTGCACCAAGGGCGCGCCATGTGCCAATCAAAACGCCGATGGCCAACGCAACCAAAAAAGACAAAAAAGAGAGGTAAACGGTTAACCACGACGCTTCGAGTAAGAAGCCTAGATTTCCCCACACGGCACCAAAATTCACTATTTAACCTGCAACCATTTTTTCACAAGGGCGTCGTACGTGCCATCCGCTTTGACTTGGGCTAGGGCTTGGTTGATTTGGGCGGTTAATGCATCTTGGCCTTTTTTCATTACAATCACTAGTTCTGCCGCAGCCACTTCGCCTGCGAGTTTGTATTCAGTGGCAAAATCTTTTTGGGTGAGGGCGTACGCATAGCCTACAACCACCGCGTCAATGCGTTTGTGTTTGAGGTCCAAAAAGGCTTCGGGGTTGTAGTTGTAACGAGAGACGGACTTTAGGCCTTCGAGTTTGTCTACCACTTGTTCGCTACCACTTCCAAGTTGCACGCCGACTACTTTGCCTTGCAAATCTTCAGGCTTGGTGATGCGCGTATCGTCTTTGCGTGTGACGATGACATCGGTAAGCTCGTAGTAGGTGTCGCTGAAGTTGGCATTGTCTGCGCCCGCTTCTTGTTTGCTCATGGCGCTGAGGATGATGTCGTAATGGCCGTTTCTAAGTCCGCCTAGCAAGGCTTGCCATTCGGCGTCTTTGATGACAATGGTTTTGCCAAGGATTTTGCCGATAGCATGGGCTAAGTCGATGTCAAACCCTACGATTTGGCCGCTTTTTTCATCGCGGGATTCAAAGGGTGGGTAGGCCGCAGCGAGGCCAACGGTAAGGGTGTTGGAGGCTGCAAAAAGCAGGCTGTTGAAGGCCAAAATGAGGGTCAGAAAAAGGGATTTCACGAAAGCTCCTTAAGTAGTGTCGCCACCTCTTGGTGGGGCGATTTTTCATTGATGGCCCAAAAGGGCAACGTTATCCCGTGTTCTGCCAAGAGCGCTTGCAGTACTTCTATCATCACGCCCGCTTCGTTTGCATCGTGCAAGCTTTCCAGGCGCGTTTCTAGGCAAAACGCCTCGTCGATTTCACCACCCCAGTCGCCCTTACATGTACGGTGCACTCCACAGCTTGGGCTACCGTCCACACCGATACAACCACACACTTCATACCCACAGCGTTGGTATTCGAGTATTTCAAGCACGAAGGGTTCTAGGAGTGTTTTGCAGTGGGCGCGGTAAAAGGGCGTGTCGTATTGGGTTTTGACTTGACCCCAGCGGCGCATTCCGCCGTGGCGCAGTTCAGGACAGGGGAGTTGGATGAGGCCAAAACCCGCTTCAATGAGCGGTAAAATGAGGGGTTTGAACGCACCTTCGTAGGGTTCGATGCCCTCCACTTTGGCGTTGGCGTTCAAGAGACAATGGGAAAGCAACAACAAGCGTTTGGAGCGTGGCATGGGATTCCTTTACGGTTCCCCAAAGAGGCGGCTAGAACACTAAAGCGGTGGCAGTGATGTCGGCCCAAGCCTTGGGCAGTGCTCGATGGAAGTGTGACATTGTAAAGAGTGGAGGATTAAAAACGCCTTACATGTAAAGGAAAAACCTTTACATGTAAGGATGCGTGATAGGACTAAAACGCGGGGATAATCTCGCCTTTAAAGGTTTTGAGAATGTACGCTTTGAGTTCAGGTGAGTTAAGCGCGGCGTCTAGGGCTTTGATTTTTGGGTCATTTTCTCGTCCGCTTTTAACAACCAAGATGTTAGCATAAGGGGAGTCGATGCTTTCCATTGCCAACGCGTCTTTGGTGGGGTTCAGGCCAGCACTTAGGGCAAAATTGGTGTTGATGACCGAAAGGGAAACATCACCAAGGGTGCGGGGAAGTTGAGGCGCTTCGATTTCCACAAAGCGCAGTTTTTTAGGGTTACTGGTAATGTCGATAGGCGTTTTAAGAGGTGCGTCATTGAGGGTGATGAGGCCAAGGTGGGCTAACACTTCCAAGGCACGGCTTTCGTTAGTAGGGTCGTTAGGGATGCTCACTTTGCTTCCGTCTTTGAGTGCGTCAAGGCTTTTGAGGCTTTTAGAATAGACACCCATAGGCTCAAGGTGCACGCTCACGGTTTTGACAAGGGTAGTGCGACGGTTTTTGTTAAACTCTTCGAGGTACGGGGTGTGTTGGAAGAAGTTCGCATCCAATTCGCCTTCTTCAGTGGCAAGGTTGGGGATGACGTAGTCGTTGAACTCTTGGATTTTGAGTTCATAGCCCGCTTTGGCTACAAGGGGTTTGACAAACTCTAGAATTTGGGCGTGAGGCACAGGGGTGGCGCCTACGACGATGACCTCTTTAGCAACAAGGGAAAGCGCAGCAAGGGCGCTGAGAACCAATACACGTAATTTCATAAACAATCTCCTTAAAAATGATGGCGCAGTATAGCACAGCGCCTGTTAAATAGCAAGTATTTTGACCGACTTACTACGGATTACTTCTTGAGTAGTTTGTACAAGAAGTTGCCAAGCAACTGAAACCCCTGTACCATAAGGACGAGAATGATGACCGTGTAAGCCAATACATCGGGCCTAAAACGGTGGTAGCCGTAGCGAATGGCCACGTCTCCAAGGCCACCGCCCCCTACCGTGCCTGCCATAGCGGAAAAACCAACCACGACGATGAGGATGAGGGTGATGCCTGAAACAAGGCTAGGCAAGGCTTCAGGGAACATGACCCGAAAGACGATTTGTAAGTTGGTGGCACCGTAGGATTTGGGGGCTTCGATGATGCCACGGTCGATCTCCTTAAACGCGCTCTCGATGAGCTTGGCAAAAAACGGCGCCGTGCCGATGGTCAAAGGCACGATGGCCGCGGTGGTGCCGATGCTTTGCCCCACAAGCAGTTTCGTAAAGGGAAACAGCACGATGATGAGGATGATGAAGGGAAACGAGCGCAAAGTGTTGATGATGAAATCTAGCGTTGTGTAGAGGGTTTTGTTGGGGCTTAAGCCGTTGCTATCGCTTAGTACAAGGACGATGCCAGGAACGAGGCCAAGCAAAAAAGCCAACAAAGTAGCCGTGAGGCTCATGTACAAGGTTTGGTAAATGGCGGGGAGTAAGATGGTCTCAAAGAGGGTCAAAAACGCGTCCATTAGGCTACCTCCCACAATACGCCGCTTTGGGCTAGGTACGCTTCTACCGCGCTTTGGTGGTGGGCTTCGAGGTTGATGACAAGGTGACCAAGCACGGTGCCGCCAAGGCGTTCTAGCTTGCCCCAGACGATGTTAAAGTCCATGTCAAGGGTGCGCGCCATGTGGGTGATGAGGCTGTGTTGGGCGACTTCTTTGGGGAAGTAGAGGTGGATGTTGACGCCTGTTTGGGGCAAGTACTCTTCCTCGCCAAGGAAGTGTTTGAGGCGTTGGGTGGGGCGCAAAAAGAGTTCTTCGACCCTGCCGTGGCCAAGGATTTTGCCCTGTTCTAAAAGCATGGCAAACTGGGCGGCTTTTTTGACCACTTCCATTTCGTGGGTGACGATGATGACGGTGATGCCAAAGGTGCGGTTGATGGTGCCAAGAAGGTCTAAGACGTCGTTGGTGGTTTTGGGGTCAAGGGCACTGGTGGCTTCATCGCTCAGGAGAATCTTGGGCTCTAGTGCCAAGGCGCGGGCGATGGCGACGCGCTGTTTTTGGCCGCCACTAAGGGCGTTGGGGTAAGCGGTGGCTTTTTCGGCAAGGCCGACGAGGTCTAAGAGTTCTTTTACGCGGCGCGTGATGTGGGCGCGCTCATACCCGTGGACGCGCAAGGGGAGTGCGACGTTTTCAAAGACGCTTTTTTGATTGGCAAGGGCGAAGTTTTGGAAAATCATCCCCATCTCTTTGCGCAGTTCGCGCAAGGCACTGGGGCTTAGGTCTTTGACTTCGTGGCCAAAGACTTTTAGGCTGCCGCCTTGGTACTTTTCTAAGCCGTTGATGCACCGCAAAAGGGTGCTTTTCCCCGCGCCACTGTGGCCGACGATAGCGTGGATTTCCCCTGCGCCCACGGCTAGGTTAATGCCATCAAGCACGCACGTGTCGCCGTAGGATTTTTGTAACTGGTCTATGTGAATCACACCGTTCCTTTACATGTAAACAGTTTTTGTGGCGGTATTATAGCGTGTTGAGGGTTTGCCATGTGCACTTGTGGTGAAGCATACTTGTAAAATTTAACGTACAGTTTTAGAAATAAATATTTCAATATGAAATATTTATTAGTTTTTTAATTCATTTTGATATTATTTTACCTGAATGGTGTCTAGCCCTGAATGGCATGGTTACATGTAAAAAGCCAAAAATTTGAGACTTGACCTTGTTCGAGGCAGTTACAGGAACATTTTGTTAGAATTGCACCTATTAAAATTATAGGAAAAATTATTGTGAAAGTACTAGACTTGTTTTCAGGATGTGGCGGGTTTTCCTACGGATTTCAAGAAGCTGGATTTGATATTGTTTTGGGGATTGATAACGTGAAAGTCGCACTGGATACATTTAAGTATAACCATAAAGATTCAGAAATATTTTTAAAAGACTTATCATGCGATGTAAGTATTGAAGAAATAGTGAAATATCTAGATGGTCGAGATGGTGTAGATGTTATTATCGCTGGTCCACCTTGTCAAGGATTTTCGTTAACTGGGTCGAGGGATGAAAATGATAAACGCAATAAACTTTTCTACTCAGTTTTTAAGATAGCACAATTGCTAAAAGTAAAACCAAAAGCAATAATCATTGAAAATGTACCTGGGCTCGCTACTTTATATGGAGGAAAAGCCAAGGTTGAAATAGAAAAAAAATTTGAGGAAAATGGATATATTCAAAATTCAACCATACTCTTTGCTCCAGATTTTGGTGTGCCTCAAATAAGAAAAAGATTATTCTTCGTTGGATTATTGCATGAGTATGATGCATTTGAATTTCCATCTAAAACACTCAATAAAGACAGTTATATCTCATGTGAAGAAGCGATATCTGATTTGCCAAGTCTAGAAGATAATCTAGGTGCTGAAGTGCTAGAGTATGATTGTGGGCCATTATCGAAATATCAAAAACTCATGAGAAAAGATTCAAAAAAAATCATAAACCATATTGCTACACAACACACGGCGTTGGTGAAACATGTGATCTCTTTAGTGCCTGAGGGCGGAAATTATAAAGATTTACCCAAAGGGGTTGGGGAGAGTCGAAAATTTAATGAAGCATGGACGAGGTATCACAGTAAAAAGCCATCAAAAACGATAGACACGGGACATAGAAATCACTTTCACTATAAATATAATCGTGTTCCAACGGTGAGAGAAAATGCTAGGCTACAATCCTTCCCAGATGATTTCATTTTCTTAGGCACCAAAACAGAACAATACAGGCAAGTTGGCAATGCGGTACCGCCACTTTTAGGCTACCATATTGCCAAAAAACTCAAAGAAGTTTTACTATGAAATACAACTATATTGACTTATTCGCAGGGTGTGGTGGGCTGACGGATGGTTTTGAGCAAACAGGTAAGTATTCTCCGCAAGCCTTTGTTGAATGGGATAAAAATGCTAGCAATACTCTAAAAGAGAGATTAAAAACCAAGTGGAATATGCAAAATGTCGATGAAAAAGTTTTGCACTTTGACATACAGCGCATGGATGAACTACTTAACGGCTTTGACGATGATAAGTATGGTAAACACGTTGGATTAAAGAGGCTAGTGAGCGATACTAATATAGATATTATTATAGGCGGCCCACCTTGCCAGGCTTATTCTCTTGCGGGAAGAGTGCAGGATAAAAACAACATGAAAGATGATTACAGAAATTATCTTTTTGAAAATTATTTGAAAGTTGTGAAAGAGTTCAAACCCAAAGTTTTCGTCTTTGAAAATGTTCAAGGTATCTTAAGTGCAATGCCAGATGGCGCTTTTATTATCGATAGAATTAGAGATGATTTTGAAAAAGAAGGCTATAGTATAGCAACTGATTTGAGTAAAATCGCATTGCTAGATTCATCAGATTATGGGGTTCCCCAGGTCCGAAGACGGGTTATTATAATCGGAATAAGTAAGAAAGCTACCAATTATGACCCCAAAGATATATTGAATGATTTTTATTTAAACATTTTACCCTCTTTCAGGGTTGATAAAAAAACTACTGTTAAAGAAGCTATAGCAGATCTGGAGCCTCTGCATCCTTTAAGTAAAGTCGATAATAAAAAAATCTCTCACAGTAGATCAAATATTAAAAATCATACACCAAGATTTCATAGCCAAAGAGATATGGATATTTTTCAAGAATTGGCTTTTGATGTTCAAAATACCCCAAAAAAATACCCCAATACAGATGCATTAAAGCAGTTATATTACGATAAAACTGGAAAAAGATCATCATTTCATAAATACAATGTTTTGGCCTATGACAAACCAAGCAATACGATACCTGCACATTTACACAAAGACGGGTTGAGACACATTCATCCAGACCCAAAGCAAGCAAGAAGTATAACACCCAGAGAAGCAGCGAGGCTGCAAACTTTTGATGATGATTTTGAGTTTTTAGGAGCCCAAGGCGCTTGCTATCAAATGATAGGAAACGCCGTTCCCCCACTGTTGGCAAAAAAAATAGCCTTAGCTGTTGATATTTTATTGAAAAGGTATTTTTGATGTTATTTAATACAAATTTAGAAGAAATCATTTTTCATAGACATCAAACTGTTCTATCAAATGAGTTGGTTATATTGTCAGGTTATTTAGGTCCAAATCCAGTTGCTAGATTAGCAACTTTACCGTTTAATTCTACTGTTATATATGGAATGTATGGAGATAAAGGGATTCAAAATAGTTTACACAATGCTTTACTTCAAACCCAAAATACTGTACCTCATGTTAATATCTATTATTCAAATGTACCTATTCATTCCAAATGTTACATATGGAAAAATAATAATATCATTCAGCATGCACTAATAGGTTCAGCAAATTTTTCAACAAATGGATTAACAACACCTTATCGTGAAATTTTGGCGGAAACAACTTATGATACTTTTCAACCATTACATGAATATGTAGATAGGGTAATGGCAAATTCTGTGCTTTGTACAGATATTGTATTATCTCAGCAAGCTAGAAATATTATAGCAACGCCAAGTATTCAAGTTTCTACACAATTTTGTAGAATGTCATTATTGGATAGAAGTGGTAATATTCACAATGCTAGTGGATTAAATTGGGGCCAAGGTATTGGTAATGTAACACCAAACGATGCTTGTATTCCAATTAGAAAAGAATACTTAAGACAATATCCAAGCCTATTTCCACCGAAACAAATGTTTCCCAATACAAATGATGATGGAAGATTACAAAGACACAATGATAGTATAGAGATAATCTGGGATGATGGTACAACAATGAATGGTCTTTTGGAGGGTAATCAAGATGAATACGGTGTAATGTATCCTAAGCAAATTAGCTCAAGTCCTAGAAAAAGTATTATGGGCGAATATATTAGAAATAGATTAGGTTTACAAAGCGGTCAATTTGTTACATCAGCAGATTTAACTCGATATGGAAGAACACATATTGATATATCATTGATAGATGAAGGTATCTATTATTTTGATTTTTCTGTGTAGTGATTGTGCGCGAAAATCAACACTGACACAAGGCTAACGTGTGAAAGCATTGGAGTACGCATTTTACTACATGTAAACCTTTTAAAACTTAGGCGGAGTCAAAAATACTGTCGGGTTTGGGAAAACACAGTTCAAAGGTGGTGCCAACTTCGGGGGTGGAGTGGACGGCGATGGTGATGGCGTAGTGGCGGCAGACGGATTTTACGATGTCAAGGCCTATGCCAAAGCCGCCTACTGAGGTGTTTTTTCGCTCAAAACGGTTGAAGATGGCCTCTTTGTCTTCGGCTTTGATGCCGATGCCTTTGTCTTCGATGCGAAAGCAATGCGCGGCGAGGGTGATGCGAATCTCACTGTTGGGAAAAGAGTATTTGAGGGCGTTGGAGAGGAGGTTGTTAAGGACTTTTTGAATGCGCGATTTGTCCATGAAGACCATGGTTTTTTCAAGTTCACAGTGGATGGTATTTCCCCGTGTTAGGGCGATTTCATCAAAAAACCGCACACTTTCTTGCACCGTGTCTTTGAGGTCAAAGTACTCATCAAACACCGTGTCCACGTCGTAAAAAGCGATGAACGACAAGGAGTTGTAGATTTGGGAAATGAGCTTGGCGGAGATGGAGATGTGGTTTAGCACGCGCCCATCCACGCCGGGTTTGTTGCGTAGCGACGAAACGCTCATCATGAGGGCTGAAACGGGCGTGTTGAGGTCGTGAGAGCTGTCTCTGATGAAGGCGTTGAGCTTTTCCATGCGGCTTTTGATGGGCGCAATCAACAATTTGCTCAAAAAGTACCCCACAAGGGCGATGAAAACGGCGGAAAAAAGCACTACGGTTCCTAAGAGCGCGAGGAGTTTGTATTTTTCTCTAAGCCCTTGGTCTCCTTCTATGACGATACAGTTGACCCCCAAAACGGGCGCTTTGAGGGGCGCAACGTAGTACTCATGAGAGTTGCTTTTGTAGGTTCCTTTTGAAAATTCGACTGTGTCGGTGCGTAGGTTTGAGAAAACTGTTGTTTCATTTGCGTCAAACAAACCCACTTGAAACGCGGCACTTGGCGTAGAAAAGGTGTAGGGCTTGCCGGCCATTTCTGCGCTCATGAGTTCTTTTTCAACGCTCATGGCTACGTTGGCCATCTCCATGGTGATGTGGTTTTCGATAGCCATACTCTCTTTTTTGTAGTACAAAAAGGCGATGATGCCCACCAGCACCATGGCGGAAACCACGTAGATGACCAAAAAGCCAATGAGGGCGTTGCGTTCTTCTTTATTCAAAGTAGTACCCACTTCCACGAATGGTTTGTATTTTGTCTTTGCCTAAAAGCGCGCGTAAGTTTTTGATGTAGACGCGAATGGTCGCGTCTGAGGGCATGGATTCGTACTCCCACAGGTTTTGCATAAGCTCTTCAGGAGAGATGACGCGCTTTTTGTGGGTGCTAAGGTAGATGAGGATTTCGCACTCTTTGCGGGCGAGTTGGTGGGTTTTTTCGCCTACGAAGAGTTTGTTTTTTGCAGGCACAAGGGAGATGCCATCCCCAAGGTCGAGGTTTTCCACACTCTCGATGGAAAATCGGCGCGAAATGTTTTGAATACGCAGGTCTAGCTCTTCAAGGTCAAAGGGTTTTTTGATGTAATCATCACAGCCATTTTCAAACCCTTGTTTCATGTGTGCCGTATCTTGGTAGGCTGTGATGATGATGGTCGGTGTGGTGTTGTCGTGCTTTCGCAAGGTTTTAACCACATCGAGTCCATTTTTTTTGGGAACGTTGATGTCCAAAATCATCAGGTCAAATTTTTCATCAAAGGCTTTCTCTAATGCCGCTTCCCCATTGTCTACATGTAAGGCATCAAAGCCTTTTTCACGCAGGTAGTGAGTCAAGATGTCTGCTAAAATAGGGTCATCTTCTAAAAGTAAAATTTTCATGCGTTCTCCCGCCCACAGGGGCACTTTGGGGCTATTATACTATTTTCTTATCCACAGGTAATCAAGTGAGATTTTCCCCGCCCCGTGGCTTAGGAAAAGTAACAAAAACAGCAGGTAGTACAAGGGAATCTCAAAGCCATTCTCACCCGCGGCGAAGCCGTGAGGTAGGTGTACGGTGAGGATTGCCACACCCATCACGACGATTAGGGGGAGGCTGATGAGGCGTGTTAGAAACCCCAGGCTAAGGAGTAGCACCCCTAGAGTCTCCGTGCTAGCGGCCAAGTACGCGTTGAGCGTGGGGAGGGGAATACCAAGAGTGTCAAACCACGACGCGACCCCTTCGATGTTTTTCCATTTGGTTAGGGCAGGGTCTAAAAACCCGTACGCTACGGCTAGGCGCGCCAAAAGAAGGGAAATGCTTTGAAGATATGAACTTGTTGCCATGAGCTTTGTGTAGCACGTTTTTACGGACATGAAGGGTTCCTTTGAATGATGTGTAATGAGAGCAACTCCGTTAAAGGTGGCTCAAAAAAGGCTTTGACAGCCGTTGGCGTCTCGTCGCTAAGGCGGCAAATCGTCTCTAGTGCGTTGTGTACGCCGCCTTGTTTTAGGGCTTTTAAGAAAAGGTACAAAGGTGGTGCTAATTCGCGGTAAAACACCCGTTTTTTGTCAAAATCATAATAGGCCAAAAGGAAGTATTCTCCCTTTTGCGCGTACGCCCCCTCTTCAAAAACGCGGTAGGAAAGCTTTTTGAGCACGGCACTTGGGCTGAGGGTGTAGGGGTTTTTCCACGAAAAAGAGGCGTGTTTTTGGGGGTGATAATTTTTCATCATCAAAGCCACTTCGGTCCACTCAAACCAGAGCAAATCGTGCACGTAAGGGAGGTGTGAAAAATGCTTTTGCTTTTTTATAAAGGTGCGAAATTCGTTGGGGACTTTCCACATGAAGGGTGCGCGCGCGCCGTATCGCATAAAGGCGATAACAACTTCTTCAAATCTCGCCGCGTCCACATGCTGGGTAAACAGCGGGTACGCATTGTTTAAGACTTCAAAAAATCGGTACTCTACTAAAAATTTATAGGCTTGCAAACCTTTGTTGCCTTTGGGCACAGGCTGTTGGCCAAAGGCGACGGACACAAGGTCTTTTTGGTGTTTATACGCGGGCATGTTTGGCTCCTTGTACGACGGATTCGAGGGTGTTGTACTCTGCTTGCATCTGCGCGTAGGAAGGGATGTAGTTGTCCCGCTCAATCATCACAGGGAGGTCTGCTTTTTGGAGTGTTTCCCCCAAAAGGTGCCAAACGTCTTCGTGCACAGAAGTGCCGTGAGAGTCGATAATCATGCCCAGTTCCTCATCGTGGTAATGGCCTGCTACGTGGATGTACGCGGCGTGGCTAAGGTCAAGCGCGTCGATAAATTCGCGTGGGGAAAAGCCGTGATTTTTAGCGTTGACGTAGGCATTGTTCACGTCTAAAAGCAACTTGGCGTTTGCGCGGTGCATGATTTCATTGATAAAATCCGCTTCGCGCAGGGTTGCTTCTGGGACGTAATAATACGTTGCGTTTTCTAAGATGAGTTGACGTTCCATGATTTCACTCACTTGCTGGATGCGGCTTGCGATGTGCACGACGTTTTGCGGTGTCATCGCGAGGGGCAAAAGCTCGTAAGTTTGGTGCCCCATGAGGGACGTGAAACTCAGGTGGTCAGAGTAATGTTCGATGTGATACCTGTCCAAAAAGGCCTTCATTTTTTTTAAAAAGGCAACATCAAGAGGCCCGTAAGAGCCTATAGACAAAGAGAGGCCATGGGCTACCACGGGGCGCAAGGCGGTCACTTCTTCAAATTTTTCACGGTGGTGGTAGGGCATGTCCATCCAGTTTTCTGGAGCGATTTCCCACCAGTCGGGCAAAAAGCCTTCACTGTCGATGTGTTGAAGAAATTCCCGTCGCAGTCCTAATCCTAACCCGTTGATAGTTTTCATGGCCGACATGCTTGGATTACCCACATTTACCTGTGCCGCATTTGGCTTCGGCTTCTTTGGTGACGACTTTTTTCTCTTTTTCACTGCCACACTTGCTTGTGCCGCATTTGGCTTCGGCGTCTTTTTTGACCGTCTCTTGTTTGGCCTTGTCGCCACCACATTTGCTTGCGCCACACTTGGCATCGCTACTGCTTGCTGCAAAAGCCGCGGTCGCGGTGATGAGCGTTGTTCCTAGCAATACTCCCGCGAGTTTGAGTTTGTTGGTCTTTGTCATCGTCTATCCTTTTTTTGGGTTTGATGGAAGAAGTATATTTGTTTAACGTGTAGTAACTATGTACGCTGTGTGTAGGGAATGTGTAGTTGTTTGGGGGTAAAAAGAGGGAGTTTGTGCCTTTACATGTAAGGGCAGGTTGTTTCTATTAAGAGGGGATAATTATTTTCAATACGTTATAAAAAATATGCTATAATATTTTCAATGTATTGAAAAGGAAAAGCATGGAAAAACTGTACGAACTCTCAACCCTTTATTTTTCACTCCCTGTGCCAAAAACCAAGCGGTACCTTTTTGATGGACTTGATTTTCAATCCAAACTCATTGGGATTCTTGGGCAAAGAGGCGTGGGTAAAACAACGCTCATTCGCCAAATTGCAATGTCTTATGGCCTTCCGTATGGAAAGGTGCTTTACATCTCAGCCGATAATATCGCCACGCCTATTAGCGAGATTGCTACAACGTTTCATAGCCACGGCGGGAAACTTTTGGTGGTTGATGAGATACACAAGGCTAAAAATTTTGCCCATGAGCTAAAGTTCATCTACGATTTTTTAGACATGCAGGTCATTTTTTCTGGCTCATCTGCGCTAGAAATCGAACACAGCAAGGTGGATTTGAGCCGAAGAGCACTGTTTTACAGCCTCTATAGCCTCTCTTTCCGTGAATTTCTTGCCATACGTTTTGGCTTGGAGTTTGCGCCCATCACCTTGGAAGATTTGCTGGTAAACCACCGCGACATCGCCATGCGTCTCAAGGCGCAGTTTAAGCCTTTGGAGTATTTTGGTTACTTTAAGGCTTATGGTGCGTATCCATTTTTTACCGAAGGTGAGCTTGGCTACAATTTGCGCCTCAACGAAGTACTCAACATTATCCTTGATAGCGAAGTGGCGACGATTTATAATGTAGAGAGTGACAAAATCCATACTATCCGTAAGTTGTTGCATTTGCTGTGTGCTAGCACGCCAATGGAGCTTAATATTCAAAACATTTCTAAAGAAGCGGGTGTGAGCAGAAACACGCTGTATTCGTATCTGTATTACCTGCAAAAAGCCCATCTCATCCACATCCTTGGGGGCAATTTTCACAATAAAAAACTGCTCAACAAGCCCGATAAAATCTACCTCGAAAATACAAATCTTTACAATATTTTATGTGGCAATAAAAACAGCGGTGCCCTAAGGGAGAGTTTTTTTGTTTCACAGCTCAAGGTTCACCACACTCTTGCCTATGCTGCTAGGGGGGATTTTGTGGTTGACGAAACTTTTACTTTTGAAGTCGGAGGGAAAAATAAAGGCTTTGAGCAAATCAAAGACGTACCCAATAGTTTCATCGCGGCTGATGACATCGAAGTGGGCCATGGCAACAAAATTCCCCTGTGGTTATTCGGGTTTTTGTATTAGGCTTTTTGTGTCCTTTACATGTAAAGGTTTTTACAGCGTGTTTCGCACCCTTTTAGGCAGTGCGCTCACCACGAGGGCATAAGAAGCGTCAATCCACTCCCGCAGGCTCTCTTCGTCAACTTCGCCATCGCAAGTGATGGTGTTCCAGTGTTTTTTGTTCATGTAATACCCACCCGTGACACTGGCGTAGAGGCTACGAAGTTCGAGGGCATAGATGGGGTCGCATTTAAGCGTGATGCGCGGGGGCGTTTCTGGCTCGGCACTGAGGGCAAACATCTTTTCACCCACTTTGTACACGGCAGTAGTGGCATCAAAAGGGTAGCTTTTGTGCGCACCTTTTTTGCTAAGGCAATAGACGTCTAGGGCTTGGGCGGTCATGGGGGTTCTCCTTGCGGTCATGGGTAAAACTCTTTTTTATGGAAGCAAAATGCATGTCTAGATTTTATTGAGGATTATAGCAGTTTGCATTGTGGTGATGCCAGCTGCTTTGCATGTAAGTTCGATTGATTTATTGTAAAGGGATTAATTCAATTATGTTGTAAAAATTTGTTGATATTGCGTTTGTCGCATTTCATTTTTATTTGGATGTTTTCTGATGTCAGGGTATCCTCTTGACCATGATGGAGAGGGTGAATAAAGAATGATAATATCGATTATTTTATTGTGCAGTGCCACTCTTTGCTTCTTTTTTATTTTTAAATCTATTTTGCATCCTGTCTGTTTGCAAAATAGATTTGCTGCAAATTGGCTTGTAAAAAAGAGTTGAAGATGCAAGTTTTTGTTATTTTTAATAATTTTACAAGCATCCACTGATTTAATTTTTCTTAAATCAGAGTCAGACGCACTATGATTATTTTTTCTGGCACAGCGATGTACCATGTCAAATATGCCGATTTTATAGTTTTTTAAAAAGCCTTTTTGCCTCTTTCTTGTGCAAATTTTTGCTTCAATATCGCCACAACTTTGTTTCAAAATATCCCAAAACGCATTGTTTTTACTTCCATAATACCAGTCTATATCACCACATAATAGGTTTTTTGGCTCCGAGAATCTATGCGGAGGAATCGAACCAATGATTAGCTTTTTAGCATTTTTTATATTATATGGCCTAAATGGGTGTTGTGACATGTGCGGAAGGAAATCTGCTTTTTCTTGTTTCATGTGGTTATTCTCCTTTGGAATAGAAAAAGTACCAAATACTAAACCTTAATCTGCTTTGTTGCCACCTGGTGAATGATAGAAGAAATCAGCGACTGGTAAGGCAAGCCTTTTTGCAAAGCGATGGCTTTGATGCTCTCAATGTCGTTTTCAAATAACCTTAAGTTGTAACTTTTTTTGGTGGTCATTTTTTTGAGTGTATTGTCCGCGACGGCTTTAAATTCCTTCTTCTTTTTGTGTAGTGCTGAAGCCTCCATGGGTTTGTAGGTGCCGTTGTCGATATCGTTTTCTAGGCTCTGAAAAAGAGCCATTTCATCGTCTGTGTAGAGTTTTTTATCTTGCATCATACATCCTTTAGCTTGTAGAATTTAGTGTGCTTTCTGCTTGGGTAAATTGTTTTTAAAAACAGCGTATTTTCATCTTTTTGAACAAAAGGGACAATGTAGGCATAGTTATTAAATTCAACAACAAAACAGTGTTGGTTTTCATGGGTGGGGCTTTGTATAAAATCCAATATTTTCTCATTTTTGATGGCTAACACAATGTCTTCAAAGGAGACCTTTCTCGCTTCTTTTAAAACAATATTTTTTTCTTCATTCCATTCAAAATACATTGTTTTTGTCTTTTAAGTTATTTTTGTGTAGTAACAATGTCAATACATTATATAGATTTTCACCTTCCAAATCAAGCAAGAGAAAGCAAAGCAGGATGACAAAACCCCTTACATGTAAACCCACCAGCCCTCCGCCATCTACCTGCAAAATAAAACATACATATTTGTAATAAATACCAAAATACTGTTACAATTACAAATATATATGAATTAGGACAAAACGATGCAAAAGGTATTTATTACTATTTTTGACCAGCATGTGGCCACTATGTATCAAAACGATGACCGCATATTTTTAGAACAAGTCAATGACATGTGCCACAAGCTTAGCCCTTTGCGCCTCTCTCCCACCATCAAAGAGATTGACACGACACCCTTGGTGCATCTGGAAAAAGTAGCGGGGTTCATCAGCGATGCACTGCCAGGTAGCTTTGGCAATGAAATTCTAAAAAACTTTTTCCTTCAACATCGGCGTTCAAACCCTACCGTTAGCGACAAACTGCTTTTCATCGGAAACAGAGGGCTTGGCGCACTTACCTTTGAACCCTCCGTTAGCAAAGAAGACCATACGGAGCATACACTCGCCCTTAAGAGCATGTTTGACCACGCGCGAGAAATCCAGCGGGGCGGACACTACCACGCTTTGCAAGATGTTTTTCTGGTTGGTGCACACTCTTTTGTAGGTGGAGCAAGAAGCAAAGCTGTTTGCGCCATCAGCCTTGACACAAAAACCGTTTTTTTAGGTGACCGCACAAAACCACTAGAAGAGGGGTTAACGCACGTCATTGTGAAATACGATGAGTCGGAAAAGAAAAAATCGGTGTACTCAACAATCGAATACATCTACTACTGCCTAGCAAAGCAATGCGGGCTAGACATCTCCCAAAGCTACCTTTTGGAGGCGGACGGAAGGCACCATTTTGTAACCACACGCTTTGACATTGAACCCAGTGCAAAACGCTACCATGTCCATTCCTTGGCGGGTCTTTTGCACCTAGACTACGCATTGCCCCGCACAATCGGATACGAAGACCTTCTAAGAACGGCTGTGCAATTGGGAGCGCAAAGTAGCTTGCAACAACTCTTTTTACAGATGCTGTTTAACTACATGTTCGTCAACCAAGATGACCACAGTCGCAATTTTTCGTTCATGTGTGACAAAGATTTTAAATGGCGCGCGACGCCAGCGTATGACCTCACTTTTGCGCAAGGTGGTGGACAAACGGTAGAGCATCAATTGTCACTTTATGGAAAACCGCTCTCAACAATCGGGCTTGATGAAATTGCCGCTTTGGCAACGGAGTTTTCTCTTGAGATGGAGTTTGTTGCTCTAGCGTTGGAGCTGATGAAAAAAGTGCGTGAAGACGAACTGCCAAGGCTTTTAAAAGCGTACGCCGTAGATACTCCAAAACAAGAACAGATACGCAATGCGGTAAATAAAAGAACACTAAAGGGAGCCTTATAATGGAACTGCTTAAAAAATTAAAACAATCCCAACAAAACGCAAAAAACATACTCAAGAGAAAACTGACCCCTGCAAGTACATTTGCAACCCTCACTGACAATGAAATCGCCCAAGTCATCGCGCTAAGGGCGAAGGCGTTGCGGGTAAGGCAAGGCAAAAAACAAGCCGATTTTAGCGCACAAGCACAGCTAAGTTCGCCGACAACCTATGCAAATTTTGAACAAAAAGGAACCATTTCTCTGGTAAATTTTATCAAGGTCATGCGGACATTTGGTCGCTTGGAAGAGTTGGAGGCGTTGTTACAGCCCACCGTTAAAGAACAAATCCAAGACACCAAAGCAAACCTTCTCGTGCCTAAAAAACGGGTTAGGTAACCCCACGTGAAAGCCAAAAACACCAAACCCCTTACATGTAACCTTGCTAAGCATTAGGAGGCCGCCACTATTTAGTGTTTTTAAATCATCTTTAATTGATTGTAATGAAGCTATAATTGCAACAAAAATGTTATTAGGACGCTACATGCCACTAGGTTCGCTTCATCACGAAAAGTTGGAAACAACTAAGGAAAACATGCTTGATGAAGCGTTGCTTTTTGAGTTGAGCGTTGTGCCCCAAATGGTGGTCGACGGCGAAAGACGCATTGTCCGGGTTAACAAGCGATTTAGCAAGTTGTTTGGGTATGAGCCTTTAGAAATATTGGGTCAAAAAACCCTCATTCTTACCCCCACAGAAGAAAAATTTTACGAATACGAAACCTACTTTCGCCAAACCAAAGAGGGGATGGTTGTGGACGAAGAGTTGCTCTACAAACACAAAGATGGCACCCTTTTTTGGACAAAACTAGAAGGCATCGTGCTTAGTTCAAACGGAGGCGAGTACTTCGTCCTTTGGTCGTTTATCAACATTGACAAAGAGGTGAAATACCGCGAGCAGTTAAA
>JACUTV010000179.1 GCA_014859645.1 Campylobacterales bacterium | reverse complement strand
GACTCAAAGGTTTTGATGAGGTGAAACATGGCCTCCACGTCTTCGCCCGTGAGGTTTACATGTAAGACGCGCGCCGCTTGGGCGGTTTCTTGCATGAGACCAAGGACGAGTTGGCTAAGGTTGGGATGGTGGGTGAGGGTGCCTGTTTTGACCTCCAAAAGAGCGCACAAGGCGTTGACACCGTTGTTGATGAGAAGTTTTTTCCACAGTTCTTTTTGGATCTCTTCCGTTTTTTCCACCCTCACGCCCGATTGCGTAAACGCCGCACTTAGGGCTTCTACAAAAGCGTGTGCTTTGGCTGTTTTTTCCATAGGGCCGATGACAATCTGCGCATCGCCTAACGCTTCCACCACCCCAGGAGAGACGATGTGTGCGCTAAGTTTGACGGTCAGTCCCCCGATGACGTGCTGGCTTCCTAAAGCTTGGCACAACACGGTTTCGTTTTCGACACCGTTTTGCAAGGAGACAACAAAGGGCGTGCGCGCGGCAGTGGCAAACCACCCTTGAAGGGCGTGGGCGATGCGTTGGGTTTCCATGGATTTTGCTAAAAGAATGAGCCCGTCGTACACACTGACGTCTTCCTTGCACAAGCCTTGCACGTCGGTGGCATGAACGGCTTGGGCAAAAGTGAGGTCAGGATGGCTTACATGTAAGCCGTGCTCTCGCATGGCTTCAAGGTGCGCGCCTCTGGCTACAAAGGTCACCTCGTTCCCCGCGTTGGTTAATGCCGCCCCAAAATACCCGCCAATGCCTCCCGCGCCGATGATGGCTAGTTTCATTGTTCATCCTTACATGTAAAGCTGTCATTTTACGCAAAAATCCTTGAAAGAAGCCCAAATCTCCTAAGCTCTTTATGTTACAATACACCCTAAAAATCCGCGCATTGCCTCAAAAATCCGCGCATAGTCCCATCGAGGCAGTGATGTAATTCAAAGGAAAAAAATGTCCGTCACAAAAACTGTTACATTTATCGCAAAAGAAGGCCACGAGGCAGAACTCAAAGCCCTTTTAACCCTGATGGTCGCCCCCTCAAAGGCTGAAAAAGGATGCACGTTGTACGATATTTTCCAGTACAAAGAGGCTCCAGAAAAATTCCTCGTCATCGAGTCGTGGGAAGATGAAGCCGCCCTAGATGGACACAAAGCCTCAGCCCATTACGCCCACTATAAAGCCAATTTTGAACCCCATTGCGCGTTCAAATCCTCGGATGATTTGGCCTTTTTATGAAAAGTCTATGGGACGAACACGCGGTAACAAACCGCTATGACCCCCTTGCCCTGCGCGTGTACACGTCCAATCTTTTAGGTCAAAGCGACGCCCTTGTTTTGCACGGCGGGGGCAACACTTCGGTCAAAATCACGCACAACAGCGTCCCAACGCTCTACGTTAAAGGCAGTGGGTGGGACTTGGTGAGCATCCAAAAAGAGGGGTTTGCCCCCGTCGCACTTGCCCCCTTGTGCGCCCTAGCCGAGCAAGAACGCCTCAGTGACACGCAGATGGTCGCCGCCCAGCGCGCCGCCATGCGTGACACGAATGCGCCCAACCCTTCCGTGGAAGCCATCTTGCACGCGCTCATCCCTTTTGCTTATGTTGACCACACCCACGCCGACGCGGTCGTGACTATTTCTAACTCCAAAAAAGGCAAAGCGCACATCAAGGCACTGTACCCTGGCTTTTTGATTTTGCCTTATGTGATGCCTGGCTTTGAACTCGCCCGCGAAATCTACTTGCGTACGCGAAAGCTTGATTGGTCTACATGTAAGGGAATCATCTTGCACCATCACGGGATTTTTACCTTCGCGGATGATGCAAAAGAGGCCTATGAAAAGATGATTGCGGCGGTGCGTGTTGCGGAGGATTTTTTAGCCAAAAACGCCCCGCTAGCAACGCCCGTTCAGACATTTTCACGCACTTTCGACATGGCAGTGCTACGCCAAGAAATCGAAGCACTCAAAGGCCATCCTGTAGAAATGGTGCTCAACCAATCGCCCCTAGCACTCACGTATGCCAGCAAACCTGCCCTTACATGTAAGGGTGTTTTGACGCCCGAACACATCATCCGCACCAAGCGCATACCCTTAGTGTTGCGCGAAGGTAAGGAGCTAAAAAAGGTCTTGAATGCCTACGTAAAAGCCTATCGTACCTATTTTGCGCGCCACGCTAAAGGGGAAATCTGCCTCAATCCTGCGCCAAATTACGCGGTAATCGAAGGCTTTGGGGTGGTGAGTTTTGGTAAAAACGCCAAAGAAGCCAAAATCATCGACGACATCATCACCCATACTATGGAAGCGGTGTTACGCGCGGAAGCCTTGGGCGGGTACGTGAGCATCGACGAAGCCCAAAGCTTTGGGATGGAGTATTGGGAGCTTGAACAAGCCAAAATGAGGAAAGCATGAACCACCTTTTAGCCATCGACGCAGGAACAGGCAGTGTGCGCGCGGTGCTGTTTGACACGGGCGGAAACCAATGTGCCTTTGCAAGCCGCGAATGGACGCACGCCCAAGAAGCCAACGTACCTTTTAGTATGGGCTTTGATTGCACGGCCAATTGGGAGCTTGTTAAGGCGTGTATCCAAGAAGTCCTTGCCAAGACCAAGGTCGCGCCCGAATCCATCCTAGGCGTGAGCGCCACGAGTATGCGCGAGGGAATCGTCCTTTACGACGCAAATGGCGAGGAACTTTGGGCGGTGGCCAACGTGGACGCGCGCGCAGGCGAAGAGGTGCGCCTCTTGCACGCGCAAGGGGTCGAAGAAGCTTTTTACGCCCAGTCGGGTCAAACCTTTGCCCTAGGTGCCATGCCGCGCTTGTTGTGGCTCAAAACCCATCAGCCTGACACTTACGCCAAGGTCGTGCGCCTGTCGATGCTAAGTGATTGGGTGTTGTACAAGCTGTGTGGCGTGCTAGCCAGTGAGCCAAGCAACGCGGGCACGAGTGGGATTTTTTCCCTGCAAAAACGCACGTGGGAACCCGCCATGATGGTTCAGATTGGACTCAAAGAAGATGTGTTTCCGCCCTGTTATGAAACAGGTACGGTTTTAGCATGTGTTAGTCCCGAAGCGGCGCGCCAAACAGGCTTACATGTAAGCACCAAAGTTGTCTTAGGCGGTGGGGATGTGCAGCTTGGCAGTGCGGGGCTTGGGGTCGTGAACAAAGGCGACGCCGCCGTGCTTGG
>JACUTV010000038.1 GCA_014859645.1 Campylobacterales bacterium | reverse complement strand
CTGTGGTTGTTTTCCCCTTTTAAGCGGTCGCACACCACCACGTAACCAAACTCTAGTCCTTTGGATTTGTGCACCGTCAACACCTTTACCCCTACATGTTGCTGCGTAGGTGCCTCCACATCAAAGCGTTCCAAGTCAAATAAAAATGCTTCACTATCCTCATAATAAGCCACCGCTTCTAAAAAAGCGATGATTGGTAAACTTGAACCATCCAACCCAAGATATTCCACCATTTTTAAAAAAACACGCTCCAAGGGTGCGTCAAAGGAAAAAACACGTGCAGGGGCGTCGCTCGCACTCAACGCTTGGGCGGCGTGCCAAAACAAGGGTGCGCGAAAATAGCTGTACTTCGCGCATTCAATCAACGCTTGCACGGAAGGAATATCTTTTAGCTTTAAGGTGCTGTGGGTGCTTACATGTAAGCCTTCATACGCTTCTTGTAAGGCTTCTTTAACCTGCGTGGCATCGTCATTAGTTTGGGTCAATACCGCGATTTCATCGGCATCCACGCCCGCTTCTAGCAATGCGCCCACGCGCTCTATAACCCCTTCAAGAGGGTTTTCCACACGCACAACTTCGACCATCCCACCCTTAGCACTTGGGGGCGTTGCTTGGGGGATGTAGTGCGCAAGGATGCCACCAAAGACATTGTTGACAAAAGTAACCACTTCTTCCTTGCTACGGTAGTTGGTGCGCAATGCATCAACACTCACGTCAAAACGCCTAGCGACTTCGTAAAATAACGCTTGCGAACCTCCACGAAACCGATAAATCGACTGTTTCACGTCCCCTACGTAAAAAAAGCTTCGCGCCGCTTTGACGCCCACGCCTGAGACAATTTCTTCAATCAATGGTGCCAAAATCTCGTATTGCGCCACATTGGTATCTTGAAATTCATCAATCAACAAATGCTCCACCATCCCATCCAGGCGAAAGTACAAAAACTCGCGGTCAAGTCCTTGGTGAAGGAGGCGGTAAACACCATTGGTCACATCGGTAAAGGTAAGTTCGTTGCGCTCTTTGGCAAGGCTGATGCGCACATGCTTGTACACATCAAACAAGGCCATGAGCTCCCCTAGCAAAAACGCTTCGCGCCCACGCGCGTACACGCCATAAGCCTCTTTTAGGGTTTCAAACAGCACGTCAAGTTCAGGCGTGTAGAGCTTTTTATAGTCCCAATATTCCAAGCTTTCCTTCGCCCAAAAGCTTTTTTCAAGCAAACCTTTGAGGGTGCGCGGTTCAAAAGGGCTACGTGATCTAGGCGTAGCGTTGGCTTTTTCTAAAAAATCACAGATGGCAGCGGCCGCTTCAAGCACGGGGCCTTCATGAGGATAAGGCGAAGGCGGAAAGGAAAGGTGTTCTAGCTCGCACTCTTTTTCGTACAAAACCGCAAACAAGGCAAACACGTCATTACGCGAAAGGCGCAACAAGGCGGAAAATTTCGCCAAAGCCGCCATCTTATCTGCCCGCTCTATGGCCTCTAAAAAATGCTCCAAAAGGCCGACCGTTTCTGGTTGTGCCCCAATGGAAAAATCAGGCAAAATCCCATGGTGCAGGGAAAATTTCCGCAAAATCCGTGCCACGTACGCATCGATGGTCTCAATAGCAAGAGCAGCATCCCAAAAAACAGGCAAGGCGCGGTCTCGTAGTGCTAACACCGTGGGAATATCGCAGGCAAGTAGCGCACTTAAGGCTTCGCATTCGGCGGGTTTGGATTCGAGGTGTTCGAGGGTGCTTTTTACCCGCTCTTTCATCTCATTGGCCGCTTTTTTGGTAAAGGTCAAGGCAACGATTTTAGAAGGATGCGCCCCCTGCAACACCAAAGCAACATACCGCACACTCAGCGCAAAAGTCTTCCCGCTTCCCGCACTCGCTTCTAGGGCAAGTTTATGCTCCATCCCTACCCCCTTCCGCACAAATGCACGTAAGGACAATAGGTACAATGTGCTAGTTTTTCGGTCTTTTCAAAGGTATTAAGGTGGCGGTATGTTTCTAAAATCGCTACGAGTTGAGCGAGCTTTTCTTCCATTTTTTCCTCTTCCACACACACCCCCTGCAACACATCATAATACCCCACGCGCACCACTTCCCCAAGGGTTGAAGCGAGCAAAAAATAAAACTGCATTTGAAAATCCACCATGTTTTGGGTGCTTTTGGGACCGCTTTTCAAGGTAGTACCAGTTTTGTAATCGAGCACTTCAAGCTCTCCATCAACGTGGCGATCGATGCGGTCAATGGCACCTTCAAGTCGTACGCCCGCAAAGGTCGTTTCTAGTCTTTCTTCTAGTTTCCACGGGCGCCACCCTACAAGGTAACGCTCCGCTTCGTTGGCGCAAAAGCTTTTTAACCGCTCTTTCCACACCTCTTTTTCCAAGCGCCACAAGGTGCTTTTTCCAAACGCCTCTTCCACCGCTTGCGTCACAATCTTGGCATTTACCGCTTCTGAAACACCAAATTGCCCATGGGCGCACGCTTTTTCCAAGCTTACATGTAAGGCTTTTCCCACTTCCATAGGCTCCAACATATCCACAGGAAGCGTGGGCTCTTCAATCCGTTGCACATACCGATAATAGTACCGGCGTTTACATGTAAGGAGGGTTTTTAGCCGCGTCGCCGAAAGGGGTTTTGCAAAAGGGTCATGTTTGGCTTCTATTTCTTCTTCGTTTCTCACACGCGCAGGCACGTAAGGCATGAGCAAGCGGCCAAGGTGTGCGTCGTACATTTCCTCTGTCGCATTAAGGGCGTGCAAAAACCGCGAAGGAAGTTTTTCTTCGTTGGCCACGTAACTAATGGCCACGCAAGAGGCGTTTGAAAAAAGACGCATGTAATAGTACCGTTGCAACTGCTCTCTGTCTTCTTTGTCGGGCAAGCCCGCATGGTGGCGCACTAGTGAAGAGAGAAAAAGGTCTTTTTCACTGCGTCTTGGCACAAGGTCGTCGTTAAAATCAGGCACAATCACCCCCCGATACGCCACCCCGCGCGTTTCCAAAACGCCCATGACTGTCACGGGACCGCCTGTCACGTCATCCACGCGCAAGCCTTCCAAATGACGCAAGAAAAGAGTCAAAACCTCTGCGAAATGCAACGAAGGCGCCGCACTTAACACGCGCTCCATACACCCTAGCGCCTCGTGCAATTGTTCTTTTACTTGGGTTGATTCTTCTTCAAAAGAGCCTACCATGGAGACAAAGGTGGGGAAATCTACCTGTTTTTTCCAGCCCGTTTTCCACGCTTCTAAAACAACCGTGTCAATGCCCAACCGTGCGATTCTGTGCTTGCTCTCTTGGTTTGATTGGCTAATGGCTTGGCGCAACGCGTGCAAGCGCACCACAAAAAAGAGATCTTCAAAAGGGTTTCCCATGGCATAGTTAAGGGCATATTCGTGGTCATACAAACGCAACAACGGCACAAAAGATTCATCTGGCAAGACCACCGCAATCTCTTCGGGCTTCAGTCCTGCTTGCATAAAACGTGCGATGGAATCAAACACAAACCCTACTTGCAAACTGCGTGAATCCACCGGCGAAACGCTCACGGGAGGCAAAGAAGGAGCGGAAGCAACAACGCGAGACGTCCACGACCCCAAGGTCACCTGCGCAACGTCTCCTTGGGTTATCTTTACCCCTTTGTCTTGCACATAGCGCAAAACCTTGTGATTATACGGTGTGGCAATAAGCTCTACATGTAAAGGAATAAGCCGTGCGATTTCCTCAAAAACCCGCCATTCAAAGCCACTCAAATACCCTTCCAAATGCACGGTAATTTCTTTACATGTAAGGATAAACGTTTCATCCACATGGGCGCAGGCTGGAAGCGTGATGGCATCGTACAACCCACGCGCTTCTAGGGCACTGACATAATTTTCACGCACCTTTGCCAACAACGCCAAATGCTCGCTAAATTGCGCGTATACATCCGCCCCTTCTAGGGCTTCTATCCCTTTTTCTTCTGCGGAGAGTTCTTCAAAAAAACGAAACAAATAGGAAGCATTTTTCACAAAAGCCATAAAATGCTGGGGAATATTCAACGCCTCAAAAGCATCAAACGCGACAGCTTGTTGCATCAGCAGGAGACGCATCTCTTCCTCTGCTTGCACCTTGCCCTCGACTACCAAGGCTTTTTTAAAAAACTCAGCGATGCTCATCGCTTTAGGGAGTAAGGTATCTTGAGAAGCGAATGTAGCGTAAAAGGAGCGAATAGCGCGGTTGGTGGGAAAGATGTGGATCATGGGCTCACTTTCTTGAGATAAGTGAGCCATTGTAGCAAAAACTTACTTGCTTGCAAACACCTCGTAAGTCGCAAATCCTTCAAATTCTCCAATCTGAATCTTTGTCAAAACCTGCCAACGTCCGGGCTTGTCTAGCACCACAGGACCAAAGAAAAAAGTCCCATCTTCTGCCATTGTCGCTTGCATTTCTTGGTTAAAAGCATTGGTGTCGGGGCGCGTTAGCAAGAGGGTAATGTGCGCTTCTTCCACAGGCAAACCGTTAGCTTTACGAAGAACTTGCAAGGGAATCCGTGTCTCTTTATCCATCTCAACGCGCATGAGAGGATGCTTTACTTCAAAGTGCCCATCAAATACTTTTTGATTAGCGCGAAGCTCGTTAATGTTTCCATCTACGTGATCATACTTTGAAAGGTATGCTTGGTCAAACTCTACAGGGTTATCCAAAGCAATCTTAACCGTCCAGCCGCAGGCAACAAAGATGAAAATAATCGCACCTACGATGGCGTGAGGCCAGAAATTGAGTTCTTTTTTTTGCTTAGGGGTTGTTGCTTGCATGTTTGTATTTTCTCCTTCGGTACAGTATGAGTAAAACAGCCCATGCCAACGTAGCATACACCACAATCCGTAAAATATTAATGGTGTTTTTATTGGCGCTACCAATGGCATTTTCCAACACGATATCTTGTGTGTCTGCAATCTGCTCCACAATATCTGCATAGCCATTTAGCAAGGCGGCGGTGTAGTTATCGCTTCCTTTTTTGGTGGTCAGCAGGGGCAAAATGGTGCCCGACCACGGATAGGGACTCAACACACCGTCTTTATCAAAAAAAGCCTCTGTGCCGCCAGAAGTAAGGATATTAACCTGTTTGTCCTCTTGGGAGAGCATCAAAAGCGCATAGGGAGAAACTAGCATTTCCGAGAGGTCTAATTCCATCTCTGCCATCGCTTTACCGCCTAACGACTTCACGGCAACCGCATAAACGCTGATTCCACTCTTTTGGCGCAATTCCCTGCCAAGGAGATTCATCTTCTCAACAGCGCGCTCTCCAATGATGCCTTCGTTGACAAGCACCATGGAAGCACTAAGCGTCCCGCAAGAAAAGACTAAAAAAAATGCAGCCGCCCAAAGACGACTGCACCTCTTATAAAACTGCATTAACCGATAAACAACGCGTTGGGGGTCAATACTGCCCACGCACAAATGATTGCGGTAATAATCAATCCAACGGTGATGATTTTATCCATATGTTCTGCCATGGCACTACTCCCTTATCACTTTAAGCTTTGCATTGTCTTTGTCAAACATTTTGATCGCCGATGGATCGGTGATGACGTAAGGCTTATCGGCCACAGATTGCTGCGCTACGATACCCCACCACGTTAATCCAATCAAGATACTAATGAGCAACACCGTTGCAATCAGCATTCCTGTGATGCCATGTAGTGAAAAAATGTGTCTGTTTGTATTTTCCATTGCTACTCCTTATTTGCTCAAAGACAGTATGTATGTGCCTACGGCCAATTTTTGCACATCTGAAAGTCGACCATCATTGAAAGCAGGCATGTCACCGATAGTACCATGCTTGCCGCGGTTTAGCACTTCAACAGCAAAGGCTGGCTTACCATACACCGTCAAATCAGGCGACATATTATCCATCCCTTTTCCGTCTTCCCCATGGCACGCGGCACATGTGGGCCAAAGCGCTTCGCCCATAGCCACAAGGCTGGCATCTGCCCCTTTAGCTGTTTGGGAAATCTCTTGTGTCATGTACGCTGCTACTGCTTTTGCGCTTGCCTCGTCCAATAATCCAGCAGGCATTTCACCCAATGGATAATTTAGGCCTTTTCCACCATTAAGGATAACATCAACAATGGCTTTTTCGCTTCCCCAAACCGTAAGGTCTGTTGCCTTACCATCCATGCCATCAGCAGTAATGCCATGACACGGTGCACACTGCACAAGATAGACTCCCTCGCCCATCCCCATAAGTGTAGCTTCATCTGGGTTGGCCCATTTTTGCTCAAACCGTGCATTATGCGCTCGCACTTCTTCGTTATATTCTCCAAGTTGAGAATACGCGTTAAGGGGGTATCCCACCAAAAAGTACCAAATTGTCCAAACGATTGTTAATAAAAAGACGATAGCCCATCCAAAAGGAAGGGGGTTTTTGTATTCACCAATCCCATCCCAATTGTGTTCAAGCAGCTCGCCTCCGCTTTTTTCGTCACGTATTTGCTTCAGATATTTTCCTGCAACGAACAGCGTAAACAAGACAATCGCCGCTGAACCTAGCAGTGTCAGCATATTGACATTGTCGCTTAAATTAAACCATTCCATTCTTACTGCTCCTCTTTGTAGTTAGCGCTCTTGGCGTTTATTTGGAAAAGGATTCAACTGGCACATCATGGAGTTCATCCCTTAGTGCGATATCTGCATATTTTTCATAACTTTTTCGCCCTGTTTTTTCAGATCTGTACATGTGGTACGCGTACCCATACATTGCAAAAACAAGAAGAACAGTAAACGCAAAATACCCGTATCCAAGAAGTTCTTTCAGTGTTTCCAGTTCCATTTTTATGCCTTATTTTAAGCTATTCATGTAAGCGATAATCGCCACAATTTCTTTGATTTCACCACGCTCAAAAGCGTCTTTAACATCCTGATTTCGCATGTTATCGACAACCACTTTTGCTTCAGCAAACATTTGTTGCTTGGCTTCTTCCCATGTACCAAGCGATGGCATTCCTTCTGCATCGTAAGGAACGTTGAACACTTGTTTGATGGTGAACGCTTCTGCGTAGGCTGTTTCAATATCTGCATTGTTTTTAAACATATGCTTATATGCAGGCATGATAGAAGCTGGAACAACAGAAATGGGGTCCCACATGTGGTTTTCATGCCAATCGGTTGTTCGGTAATTTCCTACACGCATAAGGTCAGGCCCTGTACGCTTGGATCCCCAAAGAAAAGGACGATCATACGCAAACTCTCCACTCAAAGAGTAGTTACCGTATCGGTCGGTTTCAGATTTAAAAGGTCGAATTAGCTGTGAATGACACGCATTACAACTGTCTTTAATATACACATGACGGCCAGCAAGCTCAAGCACACTGTAAGGCTTACGTGTTTCCACGGGGCGTGCTTGTTCTGCAAACTGTGGCACAATTTGCACAATCCCTGCATAGGCAATCACAACAAAAACAACGACGGCGAAAAAGAAAGGGTTTTTCTCTAACCAGCTAAACATAATCCATCCTCCTTTTACGCTGCCATGGGCGAAGCATTTTGAGGTTCTCGCTCAAGCGCTTTCCCAGCAGTCATGGTTTTGTACATATTGTAAGTGAAGATGAAGAAGCCAACAAGGTACAATAATCCTCCTGTTGCCCGAATAACATAATAAGGGAACAACACCGTCACTGTATCGATGAAAGAATAGGCAAGGTTGCCAAATTGATCTGTCGCACGCCACATCATTCCTTGCGTGATACCCGCAATCCACATGCTTGTGAAGTAAAGCACAATACCTGTGGTTTGAACCCAAAATTGCACTTCTAAAAGTTTCTTGCTGTAAATCTCACGCTTAAAGATGCGAGGTGCCATATGGAACATCGCTGCCATCGTCATAAATCCAACCCAACCCAAGGTGCCATCATGTACGTGACCTGGAATCCAGTCGGTAAAGTGCGCCAAAGCATTGACGGATTTAATAGACAAGATAGGCCCTTCAATGGTACTAAACATGTAAAACGTCGAAGCCAAAATCATAAATTTGATGAGAGGATTAGACTTAAGCTGTCCCCATTCGCCTTTCATGGTCAAGAGCATGTTAATCGCACTACCCCAAGAAGGCAAAATAAGCACTATCGAGAAGATAGAACCCATGGTCTGCATCCAATCAGGTACCGTAGAATAAATGAGGTGGTGACTTCCTGCCCATAGATAGACAAACATTAAACCCCAAAAAGAAAGTAAAGAGAGCTTGTAAGAGTAGACAGGCTGGCCTGATTCTTTTGGCAAAAAGTAGTAAATCTGCGCAATAATCGCTACGGTAAAGACAAAGGCAACCGCATTGTGTCCATACCACCATTGCACCATTGCATCGTTAGTGCCTGCATACATGGAAACAGAATGGTACCAACTCCCCATTCCAGAAACAAAATAAGTAGGAACAGCCATGTTGTTAAAAAGGTACAACATTGCTACACCTAAAAAGGTGGCGATAAAATACCATATTGAGATATACAGTGCTTTTTCACGGCGAATCCCGATGAGGCCAAACATACTCACACCCCAAAGCACCCACACAACAACAACACCGATATCCAGTGGCCACTCAAGTTCTGCGTATTCTTTGGACGTTGTTACTCCCGCAAACAACGATACAACAGCAACAAACATCACTACCATGTAGAGCCAAAAATGGATCTTTCCGATTCGCATCAAAAACGGCGATTCGGCCATGGAAACTTTTAACACCCGCTGCCCAATGTAATACCAAGTGGAGAAGATACCCGCGAGCATAAACCCGAAGATAACACCACTCGTATGCAAGGGGCGTAATCGACTGAACGTACCATACTCACCCGCGAGGTAGTTCAGTTCTGGAAATGCCATTTGATAGGCAATCAATACACCAATTACCATACCGATGATTCCAAAAAGAATGGAAGCAAACATGAACAGTTTGGCAACTGTGTAGTCGTAGTTCAATGCACTGCTTGGTTGCATTAAATTCCTCCTGCTAAGATTTTTATGTCACGCAAATATCACATAATTCGAGAAGTATAAAACAACTTTGATACAATGAAGCTTAATAAGATTAAATTTGTGTTAAATTACGTGTGTAATATTTAGATTTATCTCAGGTATCAATTTTATACCCAAGGCCTGGAACATTTTTAATAAATCCCCTGCCTGTCTTCTCTCGCACACGCTTAATAAAGGTACGAATCGCAGCATCGCTCACGTTTTTATTTGACCAAACGGAGCGTTTAATCTCTTCGTGCAAAACGAAGGTTCCCAAGTGCTTCACTAAAAGTGAAACAAAAAGCAGTTCTTTTTTCGTCAAACCAATATCTTGGTCTTGGTACACAAGTACCCGTTTTGTTTTATCAAACTGGTACCCATTTCCTATTTCAATCACCTCACCTGTTGCAAACCGCTCCTTAGCTACATGTAAAAGCGTTTCCATGAGTTCATCCGGGTCAATAGGCTTAATAAGGTATTTGTCCACCCCCACGTCAATCGCTTTAAGAAGACGTTCTTTTTCGCTAAAAGCACTCAAGATGACCACAGGGGTTTCTTTGGAGATAGCCTTAATAGCTCTGGTCATGTCGAGTCCGTCCATAATGGGCATGGAAATGTCTGTCACAACAATGTCAGGTTTGTATTTTTTAAATTTTTTAAGGCCATCTTCCCCATCCCGCGCCGTAATCAGCTTTGCAAACTCATCCCCAATGGCGCCTGAAAGCGCTTCACGGATGTCATTTTCATCCTCCACGAACAGCACAACCAGATTTTTTAAATTGCCAAACTCTATACTCATTCACAACTCCTCAACGCGGTGATAATCTATTATTCTTCTAATCTTATCGGAACTTTAATATTGAAACAAGCTCCCTCGCCAGCATTGAGCACTTCAATGCTTCCTTTCATGCTGTTTTCAATAATCATTTTACTCATATACAACCCAAGGCCCGTCCCAAGACTGGCTTGCTTGGTGGTAAAATAGGGTTCAAAGATTTTTTCTAAAATCTCTTCTTTGACTCCACCTGCGTTATCCCGCACACTCACCATCACTGTTCTTCCATCAAAGCGCGCAATATGAATGTCAATGTACTTTTGCTCACAATGGCTCTCCAAAAAGGCATCTTTTGCATTGGTAATGAGGTTGATGAGCACTTGAATGAGTTCGCTTTTAAACCCACTTATCAGCACTTTATCTTCAGAAGTCACACGCACCACAATTTGTTCACTTCTTAGGGTGCCTTTAAGCATCGCTAGTGCATCTTCCACCACATCGTTAATGTAAAAATCTTCGCGTGGCTTGTTGGGGTTAAAAAAATTCCGAAAATCTTCAATGGTTTGGGACATTTTTTTAATCACCCCTTTTCCATGCTCATAGGTTTCCAAAAAAGCGTGCTTGTCTTCTTGCCCAAAAAGTTTTTTGAGTTTGTACAAGTCGATACCAAGTTCTGAGAGCGGTTGTCGCCACTGGTGAGCGATATTGCCAATCATCTCCCCCATGGAAGCAAGGCGCGCTTGGCGAAACAATAAGCGCTCTTTTTCACGATTTTTAGCCACCTCTTCACTCACACGTCGCTCAAGGTTGCGGTTCAAATCTTTGAGTTGCATGGTTTGGGTTTGCACACGCTCTTCCAAGGTCGCATTGAGCTGCTCAAGCTCTTCTTCTTTGCGTTTTAGGGCTTCTGTTAACACAACCGTATCGGTTACATCGTAACGAATCGCGATAAATTCTTCAACTTTACCCCGTGCATTTACCATGGGAATCACGGTTGTATTGACGTAAAAAGTCGTACCATTTTTTGCTTGATTTTTAACGGTAGATTTGTAGACCTTTTTGGCTAAAATCGTGTCCCAAAGCTTTTTGAAGGTTTCTTTAGGCACATCAGGGTGGCGTACAATGTTGTGATTAGCCCCAATAAGTTCTTCTTTGGAGTAGCCCGAGATACGGCAAAACTCATCGTTGACAAAGGTAATGATGCCATCAATATTGGTCTTGGAGACAATATTGCTTGTTTCGATTGCCTCCTGATATTTTTTAAGCTTCATTACATCCCTTGCGTTGCCATGTAGCCCATGTAACTCATATATACACCGTACCCCATAATCAATACACTGGCTATCTTAATCATCAGTTCTCGGAAATGGCCACCTTTTAAAAAACCTACCACATACCCAAAACCAAGCAGTGCAGGAACAGTAGAGAAGCCAAAAACTGCCATCACTACTCCACCCCAAAACCACGAAGCTGTTGCTACAGCGGAAACTGCAAAAAAGTAAACCAAGCCGCAGGGCAAAAATCCATTAAGCATCCCAAGGCCGTAAAAACTTCCTAAAGAGGAGGAATGAATCAACTTAGAAAAAAGAGTACGCACATAAGGATGGGATGCTAAAGAAGATTCGATTGAGGTAAGAAATTTAAGCTTGCCCATCAAGGAGAGCCCCATCAACACCATCACGATACCCACACAAAAATAAAGATACCCCAACACCAAAGGGGAAAAAGCAATCACGCTGCCCATAAAACCGAAAAATATCCCCAAAAGAACATAGGATGTCACGCGCCCAAGGTTGTAAGAAAAGTGCGCAAGAAGTTGCGAAGGAACCGAGGTGCTAGGGTTAATCTTTGCGCTCGCATACGCCACAACAAACCCGCCGCACATCCCAATACAATGCCCCAAGCTTCCAAAAAAGGCGACACCGATGATGGCGTATAAACTCACTGCATCGATAGGATACTCCTCTTAGAGTCGGTCGGCAAAGGTTTGAAAAATATACTTGCTTTCGTGTGGTCCTGGACTAGCTTCAGGGTGATGTTGCACAGAAAAAATAGGTGCATCATTATACTCAAGGCCTTCGATGGTGTTATCAAACAGGTTCATGTGCGTCACCGCAGCAATCTCACACACCGAATCAGGCACGTTATAGTTATGGTTTTGCGCTGTGATTTCAACGACACCCGTAGTGCTATGCTTCACGGGGTGGTTGCCTCCGTGTTGGCCAAATTTGAGTTTATAGGTCGGATGTCCGTGCGCAATGGAGAGCAGTTGGTGCCCCAAACAAATCCCAAACATCGGCACTTTGGCCGCAATGAGTTCTTGAATCTGTGCGATGGGACCTGTTAAAATCAGCGGATCCCCTGGGCCATTGGAAAGAAATACGCCCGCAATCTCTCCTTTTTTATAGCGTGCAATCAACTCCGCAGCCTTACATGTAGAAGGAACAACCTCCACTTCAAACCCTACTTCGCATAATTCGTTCAAGATATTGCGCTTAATGCCAAAATCAATGGCAACAATTTTTTTACCAAGGTGATTGGAGGCTTTTTTGTAGCTAAGGGCAGCGTCATCCCACGCACCAAAGGCATGCATATAAGCTTCTTTGATGCTCACTTTTTCAATATAATCCACTTCTTCAATGCGCGGCGAACTTTCCAAAAGACGTTTGAGCTCTTCTTTAGAAGAAATTTCTGTCGAAGCAATCATCATCTTGGGACCGCCATCGCGCACCATTTTGGTTAAATAGCGGGTATCGATGTCACAAATACCAAGAGCATCTTGGCTTTCTAGAAAATCAGGTAAGGAAGCGGAGGCTCTAAAGTTGGATTCTTGTGTGTTTATTTTTCGCACTAGCATGCCCGAAGCATGCACTTTGGCACTTTCCATATCGTCCTCATTGGTCCCCACAATCCCAATCTCTGGCATGGTAAACACCACAAATTGCCCCGCGTAACTTGGATCACTGATGATTTCTTGATACCCGCTCATTGAGGTATTAAAGACCATTTCCCCTACACGTGTCCCCGAGGCACCAAAGGCTTTTGCTTCCAAATACACACCGTTTTCTAGATAAATCCATGCGGGCTTCAAACTCATTGCAACATCCCCTTGCGTCGTAATTCTTCTTCATACAGTCGCTCAAACACCAATTCGTACTCTTCGGAACCTGGGATAAGCTTGCGTTTGTAGTGGCTAATGCGCTCAATCACCACATCCTCGATACCTTCAAAACTTTTCAAGTAGCTTTCAATGGCATTGTAAATGACGTTCTTCACGCGGTTTTCCGAAACAGCATACTCAAGCAATCCTGCTTTCCACGCAGACTCCAAAATACGGTGTGCCACATCGTTATACCGGTCTTCGTAGGAAAGAATCACGCCGTATTCTTTTGCAAGTTTTTTCTTCACCAACCAAAACATATTGCGGCGATCCACCTGCATAAACTCAATGTCATCGTCATTTTCCTCTAGCACTTCGTTTACCCGTTCTTCAAGAGAAAGCTCTTTTTGGACATCTTTGGCTAAAAATTCTTGTGCCAATTTCACCATAGACTCAAGCCCAGAAGTGAGTGTCACGAACCCGCAGTTGAGAAGATCGATAGCGATTTTACTGGCGATATAAGGGGTATGGGGCATTCGGATTTTCATGATGTCACCTTCGGTAAATTTTGGCCAATTTTACCGAAAGAAAGGTAAATATCTGTTGAGACTAAGGGGAAGCGCGGAGGATTTTTTCCTTTTCACTTTCGTATTCTTCTTGGGTTATGGCGCCAATGTCACACAAATGTTTAAGCTTTTCCAAGGCCTCATAAGGTCCTTCTTTAGCTTGCGCAAATTCTTTTTTTCCTAACCCCAGCATCCGTCCAATTAAGCCAAACACACGCTTGATACCCCGGACAATTTTGGGCAACATCCAGACCATTATGCCAACAAAAATAAGGAGTAGTACCAAAAAAAGTGAAGGATGATGCAGTGCCGTCCACAATCCTGCAAACACAAGCACGTCTTCCCCAAGTGAAGCGCCCCAGTTACTAAAAGGCTCTGGCGAAGTGTTGATAAGCACCCTGCTTCCTGCCTTGGTCGCATGGGTAGACGCGGCCATGCCTCCACCCACAATCGCCGCGGCAATGGCCACCGCAGGTGCCACTTCTCCCACTGCACCTGCGGCTAAAAGTGCTCCCGCAGGGATGCGTACAAAGGTATGAATTGCATCCCATGCCGAATCCACCCCTGGGGTTTTATCTGCCACAAATTCCACAATATACATAAGCCCTGCGGCACCGATAACAACGGGGTTAGCGAGCACTTCAAGACCAGAAGGTAAAGCCAAAACTCCCTGCGTTGCTCCAATACCCAATACCAATAGTGTCGCATAAAGATTAATACCACTCGCCCAAGAAGCGCCCATCGCAAGTGCTAGTGTGTGAATGAGCTCGTTGTAGTGTTCCATGACGTACTCCTTGTGTGGTTACGTTGCTAGTTTTTGTGCTCTAGCGAAAGGGAGGGCCTTGGCTTAGCAAGGTAGTAACTTCCGAAGCCGCCACAGGGTTCATTTTTGCCAGGATTTGGGAAACTTTTTTGGGAGGCAAGGTAAATAAAATCTCAGCGGCTTCTTGGCGTGTTAGGGCTTCTAAAATCGCCGCAGCAGCGTTGTCTTTCATTTTGTTGTACGTTTCACGCAGTTTATTTTCTTTTTCCCCTTGAATGGTCGCTAACATCTCTTTATTGGCTTCTAGCATCGTGGCGATGGAAGCCTCTTTTTCGGCAATTTTTGCAAGCACTTCATCCACCCTGGCTTGTTCGCGCGCAAGGGCTTCTTCTTTTTGAGTAAACAAAGTGGCTGTGGCGGCCCGTAGGGCTTCGAAAGATTGCTTGGCTTCGTCGATAAGCTCCACTTCCCGTTGCAATTCACTTTTGCGTTCTTCAAAAATCTTCGTGCAGTCTGCCACCTGGGCAAACAAGCTAACATGAAGCGCAATCATCACGCCTAGCATTCGTTTCATCGCGCTTTTCCTCCTAGTGCATACAGTTGCAACGCCACCTCATCAAGGGTTAGTTGCTCCTGTTTTTTTAACCGTTTGAGCATCGTTGAATATTCTTCTTCTTCGAGGTATTTGATTTTTTCAAATTCTCGCCTCGCTTCTTGATAATGGTAAAGGCATTCATTGATTTCAGATTGGGTTTTTTCAAGGGCTTCACAATAGAGCTGTTTTTGCTGGTAAAGCCGTTGCCCAAGCGCCTTTACATGTAAGACATCATGAAACGTGCCTTTAGAGGGAAGAGATTGTCCATTGAGGGATTCTTCAATGGAAGCAATCTCTTCTTTAATACGGGCCGCCTTAGCGCGTGCTTCCATGAGCGCACCTTCTTTGGCGTCTAGGAGTTGTTTTTTGACTTTAGCAACAGCGCTAAACTTTCCCTTCATTGACCCGTCTCCTTTGCGCCCCTAAAGGTCGCGGTCCACCTTTAAAGTAAAATCGTATCGTTACGATCGGGCGAGGTTGAGATAATACCCACCTTGGTGCCGCACAACGCTTCGATACGTCTGATATAGCGTTTTGCATTTTCAGGTAGCGCGTCAAACGTGCGAACACCCGCTACCTTTCCCCAACCTTCCATTTCTTCATACACTGGGGTTACATTTTCCAATGAACTTGGCATTGTTTCAATCATCTTGCCATCGAGCATGTACGCATAACAGATTTTCACCGTTTCAAAACCATCTAAAACGTCTAGTTTCATGAGGGCAAATTGGTCACATCCATTGAGGCGCGACGCATACCGCACACTCACCGCGTCAAACCAACCGCACCGTCGGCGACGTCCTGTTGTGGTGCCCACTTCCTTACCTACATCCGCCATGGTTTTTCCCGCTTCTTCGGTGTCTTCGGTAGGAAAAGGTCCGTGTCCCACGCGCGTTGTGTAGGCTTTAACAATCCCCGTAACCGTGCCAATGTCTTTTGGGTTTAGTCCCAGACCCGTACACGCACCTGCACTCACGGTGTTAGAACTTGTGACAAAAGGGTAGGTACCATGGTCAATATCTAAAAGGGTTCCTTGCGCGCCTTCTAGGAGCATACTTTTACCGGCATCTAGGGCGTCCCACACCATCTGTGTTGTGTTGGCAACAAAAGGTGCCAGGGCTTTTTTGTAGCCTTCCAACTCTTCAAGCAAGGCTTCTTTGGAAGGTAAACTCACACCCAGTGCATCAAGGATTGCTTGTTGAGAAGCAAGAGTTTCCATAATGCTTTCGCACAACAACGCAGGCGTGAGCAATTCACCCACACGGTGTCCTGTGCGGCTAATCTTGTCCGCATACGCTGGCCCAATGCCCTTGCCCGTTGTTCCGATGGCTTTTTCGCCTTTTAACCGTTCTTTGGCTTGGTCAATGTACGCATGATAAGGGAGGTTAAGGTGGGCTTTATCGCTAATAAATAGCCGTCCTTCAAGGTGTTGAAACTGCCGCATCTCTTCAATAAGCGAAGCAGGATTTAACACCACGCCGTTGCCGATGATATTGCATGCTTTGGGATTTAGCACACCTGAGGGCACCAAATGTAGCGCGTAGCGCACCCCATCGACCCAAATCGTATGGCCCGCATTGTGCCCGCCTTGGCTTCGGCATACCACATCGTACTCTTGGGCAAGACGGTCAACAATCTTCCCTTTTCCCTCATCGCCCCACTGAATCCCTACAATCAAATCCGCTTTTGACATTGTCTCTTCCTATCTCATCAAAGTTTCTATAATAGCGTCTGTGTGCACGCCAAATCCGCTTGAAGTTTGCGCTTCAAACTGGTAACACCCGCCACTTCCCAAGGTTTTGTTGTTGTACACAAACCGAAAAAAGAGTTGGTCATAATACTGCATTTTTGCATAATACAACGGCGCTAGCACCACAGGGTGACGCCCGCAAACGTGCACCAAACGTTTCATTTCTTCCAAAGGCGCTTTAAGTACCTCAGGCACCAATGCGATGACCTTATCGATATCTTCAGGGCGTTGCAAGGTGGCAAGGGCATTTAACCACGGCTCTTTGTGCTGCAATAAGGTTTCCAAATGTCCTGATCTTAACACATCCAAAGGAATAGAAAACATCGTTGAAATCGCACGAGGAATGGCAATGTTACTTACTTGTAAATAAGGCTTACATGTAAGGGTTTCTAGCAAATCGCCCATCAGCGTCACGCTCGTGCTCAAATCGTCTTCGCCGATTAATTCACCGCCAATTTGATAAAACTCAAAGCTAGGGTAACGAAACACTGGTTGCACGTAAAACCACCGCTTGTGGGAGGTAGAACGCCCAAGGCGGCGCGTGACAATCCGCACCACGTCTAGCGTGCTGTCTGAGCGCAACGATACAAGGTGGTTGTCGTGGTCAGAAAAGCGCAACAACTCTTTTTCGCTGATTTGGTGGTGTTGGTGGTAGGAGAAAAAAGGCGTGATAATTTCTTCAAACCCCGCACCTACCAATTGGTCGCTTGCTAGGGTTTCTATCTTGCGCTTAAGCGCAGCACTTTTGCCAAAGTAGAGCTTACTGCCCTCTGGAATTTCGTGTTCGTAAATCATGCACAACTTTCCTATGGATTATCAATATTTTGCAAACGTTCTTGCAAAAGTCCTAAAAAAAGCCCATTGTACCTAAAACGGCTTTAAAGGAGGATGGATATTACGCCCAAAACCCAAAAATACCCAAGAGCAACATACCCAACCCAAAACGGTACACCACAAAAGGCGTCATGGATGTTTTTGCAATGAGCGCCATAAACCAAGCGATACACCCATAAGCACTTACCGCAGAAACCCCCGCGCCTAGGGCTAAGATTTCCCATTGAACCCCTGCGTTAAGGGCCAAAAGTTCCATGCCTTTAAGCCCCCCTGCCAGTACAATCACCGGAATCGAAAGTAAAAAAGAAAAGCGCGCGGCACTCACCCGTGAAAAGCCAAACAACAACGCCGCGGTGATAGTCACGCCCGAACGCGATGCGCCAGGAATCAGCGCGAGTGCTTGAAAAACTCCGATAACAAGGGCGAGTGATAAGGTGAGTTGTCCTAGTTCTTTCACCCCGCCTTTACGGTCTGCTACGTAGAGCAACAACCCAAACCCTAGGGTTGCGTAGGCAATCACACTAGGGGAGCGCAACAATACTTCTACCACGTCACCCAAAAACAAGCCCGCTAAACCTACGGGTATTGTCCCTATGATGACCATCCACGCTAAAGGGCTTTCTCCTGTGGGCTGGCGCTTCCAAAGGGAAACGCACCAATCCCGAAGCAAGGCCCACACATCGCGCCAAAAGTACAACACGACAGCAAGCAATGAGCCTACATGTACAGCCACGTCAAAGGCCAGCCCTTGGTCTTCCCAGTGTAAAAATTCGGGGACTAAAATGAGATGCGCGGAACTGGAAATGGGTAAAAATTCTGTCAACCCCTGCACAAGAGCCAACACAATGGCGTGATACCATTCCATTAGATGCGGCTTAACAAATAGGCTTCCAGCGCTCCTGCATCCTCAAATACGTGCTTGGCGCCGTAGGTCACTAACTCTTCTTTCTCACGAAACCCCCAGCTCACGCCCAAAGGCTCTACGCCTGCGCGCACGGCAGTTTCCATGTCGGTTTTCGTATCGCCCACAAAACAGACTTCTTCAAGGCTTACATGTAAGCCTTCCAAAAGGGCAAAAAGTCCCGCAGGATCAGGCTTTCGCGGGATTCCCTCTTTCTCTCCTGCTACCCCACAAAACGCAAGGTGTGGGAAAAAATGCGTCACACATTCTCCCACAAACACATCCGCTTTGTTGGATAAAATCCCCACCTTCACCCCTTTACATGTAAGGGTTTCGAGCAAGTGTTCAATCCCTTCATAAGGCATTGATGTTGCTTTCCAGTGGGCGGCATAATGTTCTTTAAGTACCTTTAATAAGGACTCCGTGAGGTCCGAACTAGCAAGTTTTTGCATCAAAGCACGCATGCCCTCGCCCACAAAAAGCTTGTACGCTTCCACAGGATGGGGCGACAAACCATGCGCCTCAAGGGCATAATTTGCACTGGTGGCAATGTCTTCCAAGGTATCTAGCAAGGTACCATCTAAATCAAAAAAAACTGCCCGAAGTGCCATCTTTTACAACCCTAGTGCTACGCGTTTAATGTTTTCGACTGTAAAGCCAAAATGTTCAAACAATTTCACCGCGTCCCCACTCGCTCCAAAGCCTTCCATGCCAATCACCGCATCAGCGTAGCGGTACCATTCGGCGCCTGCAGCGGCTTCAATGGCAAGTACTTTGGTGTCGGGGTTTACCACGCGGGCTTTGTAAGCCTCTTCTTGAAGGTTGAACAAATCAAAGCACGGCACGCTCACCACGTTGGCTTTTACTCCTGCTTTTTCCAGTTCACATCCTGCTTTGAGTGCGAGCATCACTTCGCTTCCACTGGCCATCAAGGTTACCGAGGCACCTTCGCGCTCTTTGAGCAAATAGGCACCATTTTCCACGTCTCCAAAGGCACGGTTATCTTTAAGTACGTCCAATTTTTGGCGTGAACACACAAAGGCCGCAGGGGCTTGACGTGCCAAGGCCGCTTGCCAAGATTTGACATTT
>JACUTV010000178.1 GCA_014859645.1 Campylobacterales bacterium | reverse complement strand
ATGGTGGAAGTGTGGGGAATCGAACCCCAGTCCAAAAACAAACTAACCTCGGCGTCTACATGCTTAGCAGAACTGTTAAATTTCATCTTGTGTCGTACAGTTCCCAAAACTTCACCAGACTAAGACCTAAGGCTCAAAATGCGCGCGGTCACGTCGCATCTCAAAGCTATCTATGGGGGTTAACCTCGCTGAAACTGCCTAGATAGCATCCGCAGAGCGAGGCCTCCTAAAAGGTTACTTACGCGATTTTAGCGTAAGCAGGAGCGTAATTTGTATTGTTTGCGTTTAAGTTTATGTGAACCGTTTTACGCCAAATTCAAGGCGGCATGCAACCAAAGCTAACCTGCTCCTGTCGAAGCCAAGTCACTCCCACAAAAAAACCGCTAAGAATTGATAACATCCTTGATGGTTCGCGCGAGGGATGATATCTTACTCACTTTCTGCCCTCCTGTCAAGCGCTCATCCAAAAGTACCTTTACAAAGGCACTTCCGACGATGACTCCGTCCACCCCTTTGGCTTTTTCTTTAGCGGTTTTTTCATCCACACCAAACCCTACATAAATAGGCGTTTGGGTAACACCACGAATGGTTTCAATCGTCGGCGCCAAGTCTTCCGCCGCTCCGCTTCCGGTGATGCCCGCGTACGCCACGAGGTAGATAAACTTTTGACTCTCTTTGGCCACCATCGCGATGCGTTCACGCGAATGGGTTGGCGCAACAAAATCAATCAAATGCAACCCCGCACCCTCAACCAAACCTTTATACCCTTGGGCTTCTTCGTAGGGCAAATCAGGGATGATAAATCCATTCACCCCTGCGTGTCTTGCCTTGGCGATAAAATAGTCCATCCCTTTGTGGTAGAATGGATTAAAATACCCCATCCACATCGTGTCTATTTTGGGTGCTATTTGCGCGGAAATCTCAAACAAATGCTCAAGCTTGAAGCCCTGTTGCAAGGCTTTCAAATTTGCCGCTTCAATCACAGGACCGTCCGCCACTGGGTCAGAAAAAGGAATCCCAAGTTCAAGGGTGTCTACCCCGTTTTCTTTCAGGCTTAACGCCGCATCAATACTAAAAGCACTGTCGGGAAATCCCGCTGTAATATAGGCAACTAAGTGTTTCACATTTTTTCCAATTCTAAGGGGACTTTAATAACATGAGGATTGAGCATCGAAAAGTAAGAGGCGTCATTTTCGACATCTTGGCGGTAAAGTGCAAACTGGTCACTCACGAGCAACAACCAGTCGATAAAGGCTTCAGTAGCGGGGCCTTTGAGTACTCTAGCTTCTTCTACAACTTCTTCGCCCAAGGAGGCAAGTTTGATGATGGGATCAAGGCGCACAAACCCTGCTGCGGATTTGATATTATGGAAAATGCGAAACAATTCGCCAATATTTTCCTCATACAGTCCTTGCTTGGCAAGGCCAATGATGAGGGGTTCCATCGACTCACACATGATGCCATAGTGAGACATAAAATCCTCAACAATTTCGAGGTCAAAATCAAGTTCCATTTGTGAAAAAATACCCATCAAACCTTCCTTCCAAAGAATTGCAATTGTACCATTTTTTTGCTAAAATCCATTCACTTCAGCCAAAGGCAACCCCATGAGCATTGTCTCACAAAAGACAACCAAACATACGATTTTATCGATAAAAAAGAAAAAAAACAACGCCCCCATTGTGATGATCACCGCCTACGACGCCCTCTTTGCTTCTCTCTTTGCGCCCCACGCTGACATCCTTCTTGTGGGGGACAGTTTGCAGATGAGTTTTGGAGGCCAAAGCGACACACTAGGTGCCACCATGGACATCATGCTGTACCATACCAAAGCCGTGTGCCAAGGCGCTCCCGAAGCACTTGTAGTGCTTGACATGCCCTTTGGAAGCTACGCCACGCCCGAAATTGGCCTCGCCAATGCCATGCGTGTTTACCAAGAAAGTGCCGCGACTGCGGTAAAAATCGAAGGAGGGAAAGAGCGCGCAGCCCTCATTTCCCACCTTACATGTAACGGTATCGCCGTCATGGGGCACATCGGGCTACTCCCCCAAAACGTGCGCGCCGAGGGAGGGTACAAGGTCAAAGGCAAAGACGCCGACCAAGAAGCCGCGCTCATCGAAGATGCGAAAGCCTTAGAAAAAGCGGGTGTGTTTTGCATGGTGATTGAGGGTGTAGTGTCCGAGGTCGCCACCAAGGTCGCCCAAAGCGTCAATGTCCCGCTCATCGGAATCGGTGCGGGCAATGGCGTGGACGGACAAGTGCTTGTGTGGAGTGACGCCTTTGGGTTTTTCAACGAGTTCAAACCCAAGTTTGTCAAACGCTACCTCGAAGGGGGCGCACTCATCGAAGACGCCATGGCAACGTATGCCAAAGAAGTCACCGCGCGCCAGTTTCCAGACGCCGCCACGAGCTATTAATGGAACGCATCATCGAAATCGAAAAGATGAGTTTTGAGAGCGAATACGAAAGCTCTTTGCGCCCTAGTACGTGGGAAGATTACATCGGGCAAGAAAAAATCAAAAAAAACCTCCAAGTCTTTATCAAAGCATCCAAAAAACGCAATGAAGCCCTAGATCACGTGCTTTTCTTTGGCCCTCCAGGGCTTGGAAAAACCACACTAGCGTACCTCATCGCCGCTGAGATGGGTGCCAATATCAAAATCACCGCCGCGCCGATGATTGAAAAGAGTGGCGACTTGGCCGCTATTTTAACCAACCTCGAAGAGGGCGATGTGCTCTTCATTGACGAAATCCACCGCCTCTCTTCGTCCATCGAGGAGATTCTCTACCCCGCCATGGAAGATTTTCGCCTTGACATCATCATTGGTTCTGGCCCCGCGGCACAGACCATTAAAATCGACCTGCCCCGTTTTACGCTCATCGGTGCCACAACGCGCGCGGGGATGATAAGCTCACCGCTTCGTGACCGCTTTGGGATGCACTTTCGTTTACAGTTTTACACCCCCGAAGAGTTAGGGCGCATCGTTCAAAAAGCGGGACAAAAGCTCGAAAAACCCTGCCTTGATGAAGCCGCGGCCGAACTTGCCAAACGCGCACGCGGAACCCCACGCATCGCGCTTCGGCTGTTAAAACGGGTGCGCGATTACGCTGATGTGGAAGATGAAGCTGTCATTAGCCTAGAACGCGCCCAATACGGGCTAGATGAACTAGGCGTCAACGACATGGGGTTTGATGAAATGGACTTGCGGTTTTTGCGCATTTTGCTCGAATCCAAAGGGCGTCCTTT
>JACUTV010000177.1 GCA_014859645.1 Campylobacterales bacterium | reverse complement strand
ACCTCACGGGCGAAGACGTGGAGGCCATGTTTCACCTCATCAAAACCTTTGAGTCTATCAAGCCTTCCATGCTTGTCGACGTGGAACAAGGGCGCAGTGTGGAATTAGAGGAGATTTGTGGCGTCGTGATTCGCACCCTCGAAGAAGCAGGGGAAGACGCACCGTACACCAAGAGTGTTGCGTATGTGTTGGCGTACAAGCTCGAACAACGCGGTTAACCCTAGCGCTAGAATGCACAAAGCTATTTCTTGTTAGCAATAAGTAAGGAAAAAAATGGACACCTTAGATTTTTTACACAAAGACTTTTTTTCACCCCAAAAATACAAAGAGATGGTAAAAAAACACCAAGAAAACGGCGACCCTACGGGCTGGTTTGACGCCATCTATCAAAGTGCCAAAGGTGATTACAGTAAGGTATTTTGGGCGGATTTAGAACCTAGCCCTTATCTGGTAGAGTGGCTAGAAAAAGACGCTGTCCAAAAACCCATCAAAAAAGCGTGTGTGATAGGGTGTGGCGTGGGCGATGACGCGGAAGCGTTGAGTAATTTTGGGTTTGAAGTAACTGCCTTTGACATTTCCCCCTCTGCCATTGCCTTGTGCAAAAAACGCTACCCTGACACCACTGTCTGTTACCTTGTGGAAGATTTATATGATTATCCTGCCTCATGGAGTGAGGGCTTTGATGTGGTTTATGAGTGCAACACCTTGCAAGTGTTGCCAGATTCCCACAGAAGCAAAGCAAGGGTAGCCATCAGCGCACTCCTTGCAAAAGATGGCTACATGCTCGTCTCATGCCGAAGCAGAAACGAGGGCGAAAAAGAAGAAGAGATACCAAAACCCCTCGCTAAATCCGAACTGGACTTGTTTAAAGCCCAAGACAATCTACAAGAAGTTTATTTTCTAAGCTACGATGACGACCAAGAACCACCCGTGCCACATTACTTTGCTGTATACAAGAAATAACGGCTAGCTTTGTTTTGCTTTGTTTAAAATCGAATCTATCATATTGTTGAAAACAAGATAATGCAACGGCATTAAACCATACCAGTAAAGCCTTCCCCAAACCCCTTTTGGGTAGAAATATGCCGATTGAATGAGCGTGCTGTTTTCAATTTTAAACTCTAACCACGCGCTGCCTGGCACAATCATTTGCGCATAAAGTAGTAGCCGTTCGTCTTTTTGAAGGTCAACCACCTTCCAAAAGTCCAAACAATCGCCCGTTCGCAAATCGCACGCGCTTCTTCTGCCTCTTTTTAGCCCAACACCGCCGAGCATTTTGTCGATGACGCCTCGAATCTCCCACAAAAAATCATAATCAAACCAACCAACCTCCCCGCCTAAAGAAGTGAAGGTTTCGTATATTTTTGGGAGCGGGATGTTGCCTATATTTCTAATTCTTCTGTCCATAAAAAGGGCGTTTGAAAACTCCTTGGCGTGGTCATCACGGGCAATTTTTCGGTGAGATTTCGGATGATTTCAAAGCTTGCTGAACCTGAACCTATGATAACACCTGCTCTAAACCAAATCGTTTGCACTTTTGTGCTTGAGCTTAAAATATTTCCTGTTTCCAAGCGACTCAAGAGATGCTCGCTCGTTGTTGGCTCTTCGCGCCCAAGACCACCCAAGTAAATGATGCGCCTTACACCCATTTCTTCGGCTATATTGATGAAACTTTGCGCCAACTCTTTGTCTTTTTGTTTATAATTTTCAACGTTTAAAGAGTGTAAAAAGTAATAGCAAACATCAATCCCCCGCAGGGCATTTTTTAAAGTTTCAGTGTCAAACGCATCGCCTTCCACACTCTCCACCCTTTGGGCGAGTTGCTCTGAAACTGCTTTTTTATTGCGCACAAGAAGCCTTACATGTAAGCCCTCTTCTTCGATGATTTTTGTCAAAAGCCTTCTGCCGATGAATCCCGTAGAGCCTGTTAAAAGTACACGCACATGAACTCCTTTTTTTGTCGACTGCAGGACTATGTAAAAAACAAAAGGGTTATGTTGGCATCCTTTCAAGGTGCGGATAGGCCCCTTGGCGATGTTGAAAAAGCAAGATGTTGGGTTTTTGCACGACCCCTTGGTCGATGTTAATGGCCTGCCTTATGGTTTCGTTGTTGTGCCAACTCTCACGCCCTGCCATCACTGCTTCAAGGTAGACAATAAGTGCGGCTGAGATTGACCGAGAGGCACTCTCCCAAAGATAATTAGGAGTATGGTCCACCGCATAATAATCCACATTTTCAACCTTAAACATCGGCTCTTTAAAGGAAGTGGGTGTTGCAAAATAAAACCCCATCCCCTCATCACAGCTTATATCAATGATAAGCGACCCAGATTTTAAACACAATTTTTCTTCCTCAATCACGTAATCGATTGGATTGTCTGGCTCTTGAAAGGTTCCGTTGATGATAATGTCTGCTTCACTAATGAGTCCACATAAGGGTCGCTTTGTCCCGTCGTGTTCTACCACAAGCATACGCGCTTCTCCCTCACTCCCTGGTATGATACGCACATAATCACAATCAAGTATCTCCTCTCGCACCTCATGGTCAGGGCGTTGGATGCAGATTGTAATATCTCTAAACCCATGGGCTTTGAGCGCATAGATTGCCCCGCGACTCACCGCGCCAAAGCTAAAGATGATGACTTTGCGCTGATTGCCGTAGTGTCCGTCTATCCCTTTGAGTTGCAGTGCATGGAGTACGGCACAATAGCCTGCCATCTCGTTGTTTTTGTAAAAAGTGTGCCGTCCCACTTCTCCTTTTGGCCCCCACACAAACATATCTTCAAAGGCAATGAGCGTTTGCTTTCGGTCAATGGCCATCTGTGTCATGGCGCGTTGTTGCACGCAATGGGGATACCCCCACAAAATACCTCCTTCTCGAAGTTCTTGAAGATCTTGGGGGACGGGCTTTGCGATAATGGTGATACTAGCATTTGCCAGTATTTCATGGCGTGAAGTAATGCCTCCTGTGAGGTTGGCTATGGTTGAATCATCGAGGCCAAAACTCTTTCCATACCCTTCCTCAAAGAGCATTTTACGGCGGATACGCTCTGGTATGCGTGCCAAATGCTCTGGATGGATAGGGATGCGTCTTTCATCCTCTTTTCGTGAAGTCCAAATGACTCCTAAGGTTAATAAACTGATGGTGCCTCCTTTGTAAGCGAAAAATGCGCTTGGCACTTCAGTATAACCGTTTAATTCCAATGCGCCTAATCAACCCTTAAACAAAAAACCACCGGTCAACCACTAAGAGTGCAACCACCAAGAGCATGTAGAGGTT
>JACUTV010000176.1 GCA_014859645.1 Campylobacterales bacterium | reverse complement strand
TGGATGGGGTAGAGGGATTCGAACCCCCGAATGACTGGACCAAAACCAGTTGCCTTACCGCTTGGCTATACCCCAACCGTCCAAAGTTGAGGGTGAAATTATAATGATTTTCGGTTGGTTTGTCAAGGTGTTTTTGCTATAATGGCCCTAAAATAAGAATAAAGGAACGATATGACACCATTGGAACGGGTTAAGCGCGCCATAGAAGACATGAAGCAAGGCAAGATGGTGATGATGGTAGACGATGAAGACCGAGAAAACGAGGGCGATTTAGTCTATGCTTCGGTTTTTTCTACCCCACAAAAGGTTAATTTTATGGCGTCTAACGCCAAGGGGCTCATCTGTGTCGCCCTTTCAAAAACCATTGCGACGCGCCTTAACCTAGCACCCATGGTCAGAGAAAACGACTCTTCCTATGAGACAGCTTTTACCGTGTCTGTGGACGCACGCGAGGCGAGTACGGGCATCTCCGCGGGAGAGCGGGACATGACCATCAAGCTTTTGGCGGACTACAGCACGAAGCCTTCAGACTTGGTGCGTCCAGGGCATATTTTCCCGCTCATCGCCAAAGAAGGCGGGGCGTTGGTGCGCACAGGACACACAGAAGGTTCGGTGGATTTGTGCCGTTTGGCGGGGCTTGTGGAGTCTGCGGTGATTTGTGAGGTCATGAAAGAAGACGGCACCATGGCACGTCGCCCTGATTTGGACATCTTTTGTGAAACCCACGACATGAACATCGTTTATATTTCTGACATTGTCGAGTACCGCATGATGCACGAGTCGTTGGTGCGGGTGATTATGGAGTCAAATACCGAATTTTTGGGTGCAAAAGCGCGCCGCTACGACTTCGTAGACCACCGCGACAACCACCATGTGGCCTACGCGTTTGGCAAACCTCAAAAAACCTCAGCGGTGAAATTTCACAACGTCATGCCCGACATCGAACTGCTTGCCATGCCTCGCAAGTTTGACGGCCTCATGAACGCCGTGGATCACCTTAAAGAATATGGTGGCGTGTTGGTGTTTTTAGGAAGTCAAGAAAACCCCAATATTCAGATGCGCGAATACGGCATCGGGGCGCAGATCGTGAAGCATTTGGGCGTGGAAGAGATCGAACTGTTGACCACGACCAAAGGCAAAGAGTTTGTGGGTATCAGCGGATTTGGCTTACATGTAACCCGTCAGATTGATTTTGAAGGCAACGAATAGCCCTCGAGATCAAGTAAAAACGCTTTTTTATCCACGCCGCTAGCGTAGCCTACAAGCGCACCGTTAGCGCCGATGACGCGGTGGCACGGGATGAGGATAGCGATGGGGTTTTTGTTGTTCGCTCCACCCACGGCGCGTACGGCTTTAGGGTTGGCGATGCGCGTGGCGATCTCCTTGTAACTCACGCATGTTCCGTAAGGAATCTCTTGCAACGCCTTCCAGACGGCGCGCTGAAAAAGGGTGCCGCTTTCGGGGTCGCAAGGGACATCAAACCTGCGCCGTTTTCCCGCAAAATACTCCTGAAGTTCTTGGTAGGCTTGGGCTAAAACAAGGTCGTGCAAGGCGTCGAGGTTGGTGGCTTGGGCCGGAAGAAAAGAGAGCGCCGTGATGGCGCGCGTGTTGGAGGAGAGTCCAAGGGTTCCTAAAGGGCTTTGAAAGACAATCTGGGGCATGATTATGTCCTTTTTTTAAGAAAGTATAACACATAGAAATAGGAATGCACTGATGAAAAAACGATGGATTTTAAGCGGCGTTGCAGCCATTGCACTCGTGGCTGGTTTTGGCGCCAATGAGGCGGCCGCTTCGCGCGTACAAGGCGAGATTAGCACGGAACTTACAGACAATAAAATTGGCCATGAAAGCGTTACATGTAGCGGGCTTTACCCGGATTTTACGTGCGCTATCTCGCAGATGCGTTACGAGGGCGTGGGCATTAAAAAAGTGACTTTTTTAAACATCCAAGGCCTTGAAAAAATGCACCGCCAAGTAGAAGGTACACACGCCTTTGGTCTGGAAATCGAAGGGATAAAAATCGAAGATTTTAACCAACCGTGGATGTTTATGCTCAACCTTTTAAGCGGTGGCGCTTTTGCCCAAACGTGGCCCATGGTAGAAACCTTTGTGTTTAACGATGCGGGCAAGATTTCCCTCTCAGGCAAGGCAGTTTTAAAGGCCGGTGAGATTAGTGCGATGGAAGATTTTAGCCTGACCTTGCGCAATAATTTTGGTTCATCACAGATGGAATTTAGTGCGTTTTATGCGGAAAATTCCCCACGTTTTACGCGCTTTAACGTGGCACTTAACCTTGTGGATTTGCGCGAGATTGTAGATACGTTTTACCGTTTGGTAGAAAACAAAGAAGCGACCAAAGAAGAACTTGATGAGGCTTTTGCCGCATTTAAAGCGGATGCGTTGGCGGAGATTGAGCAAGAGCTTATACTTAGCGAAGACCCTGTCACGCGGGACATGCTGGCGGCACTTGAACAAGTACTTAGCGAAAAAAGCAAACAGATTTTGGTGCGCGTAGTAGCCAAAGACGCCCAAGGACTTGACCTAAACGCCCTCTCTTTGGCGGGCCAAGAACAGCTTGACGTGGTGATTAGTAACTAGGAGACGTCCATGACACCTGCCGTTGATGTGGCCAAAAATGCCAAGGTAGCCTACACGCTTCACGAATACACCCACGACCCAAAAGCCCCTTCTTACGGGCTTGAAGCGGCGCAATTGTTAGGCGTGGAGGCGGCGCGGGTGTTTAAAACCTTGATGGTGAGCTTGGAAGGCCAAGGCTTTGCCATCGGCATCGTTCCTGTGGAAAAACAGCTTGGCCTAAAGCAAATCGCCAAAGCCGCGGGCGTGAAAAAAGCCGTGATGGCAGACAAAGACGACGTGGCGCGCGTCTCAGGCTACGTGCTTGGCGGCGTGAGTCCTTTGGGGCAGAAAAAACAGCTCAAAACCTTCATCGACAGTTCTGCCCTCGACCAAGAGACCATCTTCGTCAGCGCAGGACGGCGCGGCCTTGAGATAGAACTTTCTCCGCAGGCACTCAAAACCCTCACCCGCGCGCTTTTTGCTCCCATCGCGAGTTAGACATACACAATGCCACGCGTGCGAAAAAGATAGCACTATTGTCATAAAAATTTTGTCATTTTTGTGGGATTTTGGTTACAATACTCAAACTTAACCACAAAGTGAGCCGATGCGACTGATTCACTTCTCGGATACGCACCTAGGATTTAACGACCTTGACGTCCTTAGTGCGGACAATATCAACCAGCGGGAAGCGGATTTTTACGAGGCGTTTTTGCAGGTTGTGGC
>JACUTV010000037.1 GCA_014859645.1 Campylobacterales bacterium | reverse complement strand
TTCTAATCTTGCTAATATTTGATTATCTTTATTTTGTTCAAGTTTTTTTATATATTCATAGGTTTCCATTTCTTCTTTAAAAATTTCTTGAGTTAATGCTTCTTGTTCTTGTGGTGTTAGTTGGATAAAATCTTCTTCTTGTTGTTTAATGGTTTCCTTGCCATAAGCTATTATAGCCTCCTCCTTGGTTAATGTTTCCCTATTTTTAATTTTGTTTAAAACTTGCTCCAATGTTGACATTTCAAGCCTTTTAATTATTTTATCCCTTAATATTTTACAATGTTCAAGATTAGAACTTTTTAGGGATATTTTGAAGGGTTTTCCATTAATTCTTTTTGAAAAATAATAGATATTTCCGCGCTTATATAAGTATTTTTTTGAATGTTGGACACTTGTTGGACACTTGTAATTAATGGGGGTATAATTTGTTTGGAATGACGTATTTATGGGGGTTTGGTGAAGTTCTGGCGGACAGAGAGGGATTCGAACCCTCGGTCAGGTTTCCCCGACGCACCCTTAGCAGGGGTGTGGTTTCAGCCAACTCACCCATCTGTCCGTAAAAAGTAGATGGGAATTATACACACCTCTTACTAATACTACCCTTAAAATAAAATGCCCTTACATGTAAAGGGTTACATGTAAGGGCAAAACCCTAAAGAACGGCGATTTCAGGGGAAGAAATGGCACGCTTTAAGAGATTTTCGAGTTTTCGCGCCGCACGTTTGTCTTCGGCCTTCACCTCTTCGATTTTCGCTTTTAGCATCGCGATGAGTTCCGCTTTGCGCACTAAACATTGCATAGAAGCTCCTTTTGTGATGGAATACATCACAAAAGCAAAAATAATTCCACCCTAAAAACGCTCCAAAATCCGCTCCGCAACATCGCGCGGGTTGGCAGCTTGGTAAATGGGACGTCCCACCACGATGAAATCCGACCCTTCTTGTTTAGCCACTTCAACCGTTGCTACGCGTTTTTGATCTCCCGCCTCTTCCCCAAAAGGGCGAATGCCAGGCGTGAGCGTCAAAAAATCCTTACATGTAAAGGTTTTAATCTTTTGGCTCTCATACACCGAACACACCACGCCATGCAACCCGCTCTCAAAAGCATCCTTGGCAAACTGGGTCGCTTTTGCCTCGACGGCCTCACCATACACCGCTTTAAAACCTGTCTCGTCAAAACTTGTCAACGCCGTAACAGCAAGCACGAGGGGTGGATTTGGCAGGGCACTCACACGCGCCATCACCATTTGCATGGCTTCTTTGCCCGCACTTGCGTGCACATTAAACATCTCCACACCCATCTCCACCACCGCTTCAGCCGCGTCGGCCATGGTGTTAGGAATATCATGAAGCTTCAAGTCCAAAAAAATCTTCCCGCTAGGATTGAGCGCGCGGATTTCTTCTAAAAACGGTTTGCCATCGCGAATAAACGCCCTTAGCCCCACTTTCATCCACACATCCAACCCGTGCAAAGAACGCACAAGGGCAAGATTTTGCGCGGCACTTGGTAAATCAAGGGCGACACACAACTGCATCACACGCCTTTTTTAAGGGCGTCTAGCACGCCGTTGATGAACTTGGGCGACGTGTCGTTGCCCATCTCTTTGGCCAGCTCAATAGCCTCGTTAATCGCCACCGCACTGTCCACTTCTGTAAAAAGAAGCTCATAGGTTCCCAGACGCAAAATCGCGCGCTCGATGGTGCCAAGCTTTTCAAGTTCCCACTCTTTTAAGTGTTCGTTGACGGCCTTGTCGATGGCCTCTTTATTGGCTTGTACGCCCTCATACAACCCTAACGCAAAGGCGCGTTGTTGGTTGCGGATTTTCTTTTCATCAAAAAGCTCGTTGATAAACTTATCGATGCCCTCATTGCCAATATCATGCGCGTAGAGCAAACCTACAACGCTTTCACGAACTTGGTGTCTTGTTGCCATCCCTAGAGCCTAAAACTGGCGGTAAAGGCTAAGAAGCTCAACAATACCTGTCATTGCTTCAAAGCCTTTGTTGCCCGCTTTGCTTCCCGCGCGCTCGATGGCTTGTTCGATGCTATCCACCGTCAACACGCCAAAAGTGACAGGTTTTCCATACTTCAACGCCACATTTGCCACGCCCTTGGTTGCCTCAGCCGAAATGTAATCAAAATGCGGTGTTGCACCACGAATCACAGCACCCACACAACACACCGCGTCAAACTTCTCGCTAGCCAACGCCCGCTCAAGCGCCATAGGAATTTCAAACGCCCCAGGCACAAGCACCAAACTTAGGTTTTCGTCTTTGCCTCCATGGCGCAAAAACGCATCGCGCGCGCCCTCAACCAAACGGTCGGTAATAATATGATTAAACCGTGCATTAATAATCGCAACTTTTTCATCGCCTTTTAGCGAGAGATTTCCTTCAAGAATTGTCATTGTGTTCCTTTACATGTAGATATTTTTTTAGACTAATGTTACGAAAAATGTAGCGCCTTTTCAATCGCATGGATGTTCTCAAGCACCGCGTCCAACTGCCCTAAATCAAGCATATTTGGCCCATCGCACAGGGCTTCACACGGGTTGATGTGGGTTTCAAAGAAAAACCCATCCACGCCCGTAGCCGCCGCGGCGCGTGCTAGGGGTGCTACAAATTCCCGTTTTCCACCGCTGCTTCCTCCTGCGGAGCCAGGCATTTGCACCGAATGGGTCGCGTCAAATACCACGGGCGCAAAAGCGCGCATGATGCCAAGGGCGCGCATGTCTACCACAAGGTTGCCGTACCCAAAGGTACTGCCCCGTTCGGTTAACCACACTCCGTGTTCTTTAGCAACGTCGTATCCCTCGTCTTTAATGCCCCTTGTTTCAAGGACTTTTTTGACCGAATAGCGCATGTCTGAGGGGTTAAGAAACTGCCCTTTTTTGATGTTGACCACGCAAGGTGTCTTGGCGGCCGCGACAAGCAAATCCGTCTGGCGGCACAAAAACGCAGGAATCTGAAGCACGTCCACCACTTCGCCCGCAGGACTAGCTTGGGTGAAATCATGGATGTCTGTTAAGAGTTTAAACCCAAAGGCAGCGCGCACTTCTTCTAATAACTTCAGCCCTTCGTCTATCCCAGGCCCTCGAAAACTGTCGATGCTGGTGCGATTGGCTTTATCGAAACTGGATTTAAAATAAAACTCGATGGCAGGGTTTTCGTGGTATTTTACCAACCCTTCGGCTACACGAAAGAGCAACTCTTTGCTCTCAATGACGCATGGTCCCGCAATGAGTATCATGCCTTTTCCTTTGCTACTAAAATTCCGCCAAAAATGACGAGTATTATACCAAACATGCCTAAAAGATTCGGGAAGGCGTCTCCGAGCAAGATGCCCAAAAGAAGCGAAAAAAGAATATTGCTGTAACTTGCCGCCGCCACAATTCCCGCCCGTGTTCCCCCGTACGCGCGGGTCATGAAGGTTTGTGCCAACGTCGCAAACCCGCCCATCCCAGCGATATAAACCCACGCCATGCCGCTTGGCATCACAAAAATCCCTAGGGCAAAATCAAAAGAACCCATCCCAAAAACCTCGCCGATGGCCATGAGCACCAACGGCCCCACGGTGCCAATAAGCATAAACGATAACACAATAGCCCGCGTATCGTAGTAGCGTTTGAGTTCTCGCACGCTCGTATACGCCAAGCCCGCCCCAAGGCCACTAAAAATGCCCAGTATATCTGTTTTTCCCAGTGCCCAACCACTAGGCTGTATGACCAACACAATGCCCACAAACCCAATCCCAATCGCCATCCACCCCCTAGACCCGATGGATTCTTTCAAAAACCACGCGGCCAACAAGGCGGTAAAAATGGGAGAGGTGTAGGAAAAAATCATGGCATTGGCTAAGGAAATATGGGCGATGTTGTAAAAAAAAGCAAGCAAGGCCAAAAAACCAATGGTGCCTCGAAAAAGAAGCAACCAAGGCTTTCCACCACGGTTATTTATGGGTGTTTTCCACACGCTTAGCCCGATGAGCACGACGCCCACAAGGTTACGAAAAAAAACCACTTCCACGGGAGGCATGAGTCCACTCAGGACCTTGGCGCACGCCCCCATGAGGGCGAAAAAAAACGCCGCTAGCACCATGAGTCGCACCCCTTCATTAAGAACGGGCATCACCACGCGTTTGTGTTGCATTTAAAAAACCAAGTCTTTTCGCATCACGCAGTCATATTTCTTTACATGTAACGCTTTGTCTAGAAAAAGACAAGCACTTTGAGTACACACACGCGGCCTTTTTGATAGCGCCAAAAGAGTATTATATTGGCGTTTCGTCATTGAATTACGCTATTTTAATCTACCTTGTGTTAAAATCCCATTACCTTCACCAAAAAACCACGGTATTACCCAAAGAGGACCTTCATGGAACAATTTCAAGAGCTGCTTGATGCCACGCTATTAGATATTCGGCTTCAAGATATTGCCATTGCTATTGCCGTTTTTTCTTTTTTTCTGCTGTTGCGTACGGTCTTTACCAAAACCATACTAGCAACGCTCAAATCCTTTACGTCAAAAACAAAAACCTCTCTCGATGAAAAACTGGTTGTCGCCCTAGAAGAACCCTTGCGGTTTATCTTTCTTCTTTTAGGTGCTTACTTTGCCAAACAAAGCTTGAAACTCGAAGCCCTCGATGGGTTTTTTACCCATCTTATCAGCTCTCTTGCCACCTTCATCTTATTTTGGGTGCTTTACCGACTCATCAACGAGTTCAGCACCATTTTTGGCGCATTTTCCACCCGCTTTGGCAAAAAACTAAGCAATGACATTGAAAACTTCATCATTAAAACCTTGCGCGTCATCATAATCGCCTTTGGCGTCATGAGTATCTTGCAAATTTGGGGGGTCAATGTCAGCGCTTTTGTGGCCTCCTTGGGACTTGGGGGCTTAGCCATCGCCCTCGCAGCGCGCGACACGGTTGCCAATTTGTTTGGCTCACTCGTCCTCTTTACCGACCGCCCGTTTCGCGTGGGAGATTGGATTCAAACCAGTGACGTGGAGGGCGTTGTAGAGGACATCGGCATTCGCTCCACCAAGGTTCGCACCTTCGCCCAAGCCCTCATTACCGTCCCCAACGCCATCGTGGCCAACACCGCCATCACCAACTGGACACGCATGGGCAAGCGACGCATTCGCATGTCTTTGGGCGTCACCTACAGCACCACCACCGCACAAATGGAAGCAATCCTTGGCGACATTCGCGCCCACCTTGCCTCCAATGACACGATTCATCAAGAGACGATTATGATTTATTTTGATGAATTTGGCCCAAGTAGCCTCAACATCTTTTGCTACTTTTTCACCAAAACCACCGTCTGGGCAGAGTATTTGAAAGTCAGAGAACAGGTCAATTTAGAGCTTATGCGCATCATTGAGCGCAACGGCGCCTCCTTTGCCTTTCCGACACAATCTTTGCATATCGAATCCATTCCCAGCGAACTCATCACCCAAAAAGGTTAAACCACGCATGTTAAATATCGCACTTTTAGGCAAACCCAATGTTGGCAAAAGCTCTCTTTTTAACCGCCTTGCCAAAGAACGCATTGCCATCACTTCAGACCTCAGCGGCACCACGCGCGACGTGCGCACCAAACGTGTCCTCATCGAAGGACGCGAATGCCTCCTCACCGACACCGGTGGACTAGACGAAAGCAGTGCGCTCTTTGAGGCGGTCAAAACCATGTCTCTTGGTGCTGCCAAAAAAGCAGACCTCATCCTTTACTTGGTTGATGGCAAATGCTACCCCGACGAAGAGGACCGAAAACTGTTTTACTCCCTTTCTAAACTAGGAAAACCCATCGCCCTTATCGTCAACAAAGCCGACAATGACAGCGACAAAGAACGCGCTTGGGAATTTGGCACCTTTGGCGCCGAAGTACTCATCCCCATGTCTGTTTCTCATAACCGCGGCACTAGCACCTTGAAAAAATGGCTTTTAGAGTTTTTGCCGCCCCTTGAAGAACCGCTCCTTGAAGAAGACAGCGAAGACGACGACTTTTTTGAGGCGTATGAGGAAGACGAAACCCCTGAAGAGGTAGTTCCCGAAGAAGACCCTGCCTTAAACATCGGCATCATCGGACGCGTCAACGTGGGCAAAAGTTCCTTACTTAACGCCCTTGTAGGTGAGCAACGCGCCGTGGTTAGTGACGTCGCAGGCACCACCATTGACCCTGTGGATGAGAGTATTGTCTACAACGATAAAGTCTTCAACTTCGTTGATACCGCAGGATTACGCCAACGAGGACGCATCGAAGGAATCGAACATTACGCCCTTAAACGCACCGAAGCAGTCTTGGAACGCACCGATGTTGCGTTGTTGGTACTTGATGCCAGTCAGCCCTTTACCGAACTGGATGAGCGCATCGCCAACTTGGTAGAAAAATACGAACTGGGTTGTATCATTGTCCTTAACAAATGGGACATCGCCCATGCGGATTTTAAAGGTAGCACCGAAGCCGTGCGTGACCGTTTTAAATTTCTCGCCTACGCACCCATCATCACCGTTTCTGCCCTTTCTAAAAAACGCGTGCCTAAGATTCACGACCTTATTTTACGGGTGTATGAGAATTATTCTAGGCGCATTCCAACCTCCAAACTCAATGAGCTTGTCAAGGAAGCCAGCACCCGCCACCACCTTCCAAGCGACAAAGGCAAGTTGGTCAAGATTTACTTTGCCACCCAGTTTAACATTTGCCCACCACGTATTGCCCTTGTCATGAACCGTCCGCGCGCCATGCACTTTAGTTACAAACGCTACCTCACGAACCGCCTACGCGAAAGCTTTGACCTAGAAGGCTCACCCATCATCCTCATCCCCCGTAACCGCGGCGAAAAAGACGAAGAAGCATGAAAAATATCGTCCTCATTGGTTTCATGGGTGTGGGCAAAGGAACTATTGCCCGCGCTTTTTGTGCCCACACCCACTGCGTCGGCGTTGATACGGATGATTTGATTGAAAGCATGGAAAACCGTAGCATTAAAGAGATTTTTGCAAGCGATGGAGAAGCTTATTTTAGAGCCAAAGAACAAGAAATCGCCCTATGGCTTAGCAAGCACGTCAAAGACACCCTTGTCTCCACAGGCGGCGGGTTTTTCATGTGTGAATCCCTCAAAAAGATTGGCACGGTTGTCTATTTGAAGTCTAGCTTTGAAGGCATTTTGAAGCGCATCTTAACCCACCAAAACGCCGAACAAAAACTGGCCAAACGCCCGCTTTTTGCCGACAAAGAAAAGGCAAAAGCGTTGTTTGAAAAACGCGCGCCCTTGTACGAAAAAAAGGCCGATATTGTCTTACATGTAGAAGGCAAAAGCGTTGCGCAAATCGTAAAAGAACTGGAAAAAAAGCTCAAACGTTAAAAGACTGCCTCGCCGACTGTCACGTTAAAACCAAAGGAGTCGGCGCCCCACTTCCCCGTTTAATCCAACCTTCTTCTTTCTTTGGCTATAATCTTCCCATTTTACAACACAACTAGGATGTTCAATGCGCACACTAACTGGCATTCAACCCTCTGGCGCGCTTCATGTTGGCAACTACTTTGGCGCGATCAAACAGATGGTGGATTTACAAGAGAAGGATGAGCTATTTTTATTCATCCCTAACTACCACGCCCTCACGTCCCTCAAAGACGCCAAAGCCCTCAACGACAACACCTTTGACGCGGCTATCACCCTTCTTTCTTTGGGCATCGACCCCTCCAAAACCACCCTTTGGGTTCAATCAGACGTCAAAGAAGTGTTAGAACTGTACTGGATACTCTCGGGCTACACACCCATGGGACTGCTAGAACGCGCCCACAGCTTCAAGGACAAAGTCGCCAAAGGCATCGGGGCGAACCACTCTCTTTTTTCTTATCCTGTGCTCATGGCTGCGGATATTTTGCTCTACCACGCCCAGTGCGTTCCTGTCGGCAAAGACCAAATCCAACACGTGGAAATCACCCGCGACATCGCCCTAAAGTTCAACAATGACCACGGCGAAATCTTCACCTTGCCTCAGTTTAAAGTCGATGAAAATGTCGCCACAGTACCTGGCCTTGATGGGACAAAAATGAGCAAAAGTTACGGCAACACCATTGACATTTTCTGCACTGAAAAAGAGCTCAAAAAACGCTGTTCTGCCATCATTACAGACTCCACGCCTTTGGAAGAGCCCAAAGACCCCTTTACATGTAACGTTTTTGCGCTCGCCAAACTCTTTTTAGATGAAGCAGGTCAAGAAGCCCTCATCACCCGCTACAAACAAGGCGGCGAAGGACACGGGCATTTTAAAATGTACCTCAAAGAACTCATTTGGGACTACTTTGCGCCGCACCGTGAACGTCGCGCTTACTACCAAGCGCACCCTGAAGAGGTGTTTGAAATCTTAGACCAAGGGGCACAAAAAGCACGTCTGATCGCCCAAAAAACCATGGAAACCATCCGCACTGCGGTTGGTATTTACCGATAGGATAACCTGATGTTGGACCTTAAATTATTGCAAAATGACATTGAGAGCGTTCAAAACGCGCTAGAAAAAAAACACGTAGATGCTGCCTTGCTTGAAACCCTGCGCACCCTTTCCCTTTCCCTTAAAGAGGCGCGCCAACAGCTCGAACCTTTGCAAGCAGAGCAAAACGCCAAAAGCAAAGCCGTAGGCATGGCCGCCAAAACAGGCGGGGACATCGAAACACTCAAAGCGGAGCTGAGCCAAAACAAAGTCGCCATCGCCACACTTTTGGAGCGTGTCAGAGACCTCGAAGAGCGCCTTGAAGCCCTAGCCCTTGGCATCCCCAACATGCCAGACCCTAGCGTGCCTGAGGGCAAAGACGAAGAAGAAAACGTGGTGCTTAAAACTGTGCTCACACCGCCTACCTTTGCTTTTACACCCAAGGAACATTGGGAGATTGATGCCAACCAAGCGTGGATCGATTTTGCAAGAGGCGTTAAACTCTCCAAAAGCCGCTTTTCCGTACTCAAAGGGCAAGGGGCAAGGCTTTCTCGCGCCCTCATCAACTACATGTTAGATTTTAACCGCGCGAGGGGGTTTGAAGAAGTTGCCGTTCCCTACATCGTCAACCGCCCTACCCTCACAGGCACGGGACAATTGCCTAAGTTTGAAGAAGATTTGTTTAAAATTGAGGGCGAAGATTTATTTCTCATCCCCACTGCTGAAGTCCCTGTGACAAATCTCTATTATGATGAAATCCTTCCTTTGGAAGCCTTGCCTTTGTGCTACACCGCCGCTACCGCATGCTTTCGCAAAGAAGCAGGCAGTGCGGGACGTGACACCAGAGGGATGATTCGCCAACACCAATTTGACAAAGTCGAACTGGTCGCCCTCACCCATCCTAGCGAGAGTGAGGCCATGTTTGAACACATGGTCGCGTGTGCTTCAGACTTGCTCACTTCACTAGGTCTTGCGCACCGCCATGTGCTTCTTTGTGGTGGGGATTTAGGCTTTAGCGCGGCCAAAACCATCGATTTGGAAGTCTGGTTTCCAGGCCAAAACCGTTACCGCGAAATCAGCTCTATCTCCAACACCCGCGACTTTCAAGCCAGACGCGCCAAAATTCGCTTTAAAGAGGGCAAGAAAAACACCTTTGTACACACCCTCAATGGCTCCTCCCTTGCCGTAGGACGCACCCTTATTGCCATCATGGAAAACTACCAAAATGAAGACGGCACCATCACGATTCCCGAAGTATTAAAGGTGTACATGTAAGATGGCTGAAGAAGAAATTGTAATCTTAGAGGACGATGGCGAAGACGAGATACACGCTATTGACTCTCCCGAATTTCAACTCGAAACCACAGGGGAAAATGCCCCCCAAACCGAACCAAAGGTGTCCAAAAAAATCTCACCAAAAATGCTTTGGCTGGGCGCTGGCGGAGGCGTATTGCTCTTGCTTGTCATTACTCTTTTTATTCTTATCTTTCATGGCGTTAAAGAGGTGGAACCTAGCAGTATTGACCCCTCCTTGCTTGCCAAAGAACTGCAACGTAAAACTCCTGAACAACCCTTTGGGCCTTCCCGCTTAGAAACCATGCTCAAAAAAGCAAACATGCTGTACGACCAAGGAAACAAGAGCGAAGCACTAAAACTTTACGAAGAAATCGCCATCTTCAATGAAGCCCTTTCTCACTACAACATCGGCGTAGCACAAATGCGAGAAGAAGACTTTGAAGCCGCCCTAGAGTCCTTTAAAAAAGCTATCCTCAACCATGAAAATCGCTCTATTAGCGCCCTAAACGCGGCTGTTTGTGCCCTTGAGCTTGGCAATCAACCCTTATTTGAATACTATTTAGAGCTAGCACAAACTTACCTTCCTGAAGAGAGCAATTCGCCTCTTTATTCGTACTATGTAGGGCTTGTACATTACTATAAAAACCTGTACTATGAAGCGCTTTCGGCCTTTTCCCATCCAACAAGCGAACACTACAAAGAGCGGCAACGCTACCTCGCCTCTAAAATCCTGAGTTTCTTGGAAGCAAACCACTACGCCATCGATGCGCTCTTAACGCATCCAAGCCAAAATAACGCGCTCAGCCTCGGACTCCTAAATGCACGCATCGGAGAGTATGAGATTGCCAAAACGCACCTCACACAAGCTATAGAACTTGGAGTAGAACAACGTCGCGCCTCCGTAGCCCTTGCGCTTGTAGAGTCAAAACTTGGCAACTTGCAAAACACTGCCATCTTACTCCGCCAAACCCTAGAGAGATTTCCAGATTTGGCTACCGAAACATATCCTATTCAAACGAGTCTCAAATCTTCCCTTTTTGACATCAATCAAGCGCAAAAAGACTTTAAAGAAGGAAACTTCTTCAACAAAGAAAAACGGTACGATTTGTTGTTTTATTTTGCCCCTTATAAAATCTTTAACGCTCAACAAACCATCGACTACATCCGCAAAGGAAGTCTCAATATCGAAGCTAACGCCGTGGGAGATGCACTAGATTACTTGCAAACTGGCTCTACGATTTCACGGGTCAATGCCGCCATGACCCAAGCGCTCAACCTTGCCCTTGACCATCAAGTGTACAAAGCCAACCAACTGTTACTTGCCATGATTGACACCTACCCACAACATGCCATTTTACACTACAACCTTGGCCTTACCTTCGCGCAACTAGGAAATTATTCTCTCGCCAATCGTCACTTTACCACTAGCTATCGTCTCAACCCACGCAACTACCTCTCGGGTGCTTTTGCGCTCATGAGTGCTGATTTGATTGGGCGCGACACCACCCATCTTGCTGAAGATATCAAAGAAACCCTAGAAAGCGACACCACGCTTCCTGAAATCAATCTCTTCATGGCGCTCATACATCTTGTGGAAAACAACCAACTTTCCATGGCCAGGTGGATGGAAGAGGATAAAGAAAACTCTCCCTTTCACCTCGTCTTTGACGTGATTATCTCTAGGCTCACCAACAATCCCAATGCCTACCTCGCTAAAACAGAAAGCTTACTCGCTGCTTTGCCTCAAGACCTCGTTTCCAATATCCTCGCTTTTCACGCCAAGTTTGGTGAAAACGAAATCAAAGCCTACGCTAGGGCTATTCAAATTGAGTTTCGCAAGCTTGACGTTAACATGGATGCTTTTTATTATGGGCCAAAGGTAGTGAAAGAGCAGTACGTGAAGCTTTTGCAAATTGGTGGATTATTGCACCATGAGCGCGCGGCTTTGTTGGAGCGTATGGGGAAAGAAACCAAAGACATTGAGAGCATTGTTAACACGGTGGCGTATCTGAGCATCTACACGCACCATTTTCAAGAAGCCTACACCTTTTACAACCAACTCATTGATGATTTTAAACGCCAAGACAGCCGTACCATTTTTCTAGGAGCCGTGGCTTCCATTGGCGCAGGACAACCTGCTAATGCCATCGCCTTGTTGGAACTTTCCAAACTAATAGACCCCGCTAACATTGAAAGTCGCTATGCCCTTGGACTGTTGTATCAAGAGGTTAAAAATTTTGAAGGAGCCGCTATCCAATTTGGTGCCATTGGAAATAGCGGCTTTGTGTCTAAGTATTTTAGTTTCAAAATCGAAAACTAGATACCTTTTTTCTCCAAGCCTCTCATGCGTAGTCCCTCGCGGATAGACATGTAGCTATTAAGCGCTCCGATGTACGCTTTTGCTGTTGCCCACATGGTGTCTACGCTTAGGCCGTGCCCCATGACGGCGGGTTTTTGATCATCAAAGGAGACTTTTACCACAACGCGCGCCAATGCATCTTTGCCTTGGGTAACCGCGTCTACCTTGTAGTCCATCAACGCACCATTTACACCACATACACGGTCGATGACTTTAAACACTGCATCCATTGTGCCATTGCCAATCGCGGCGTCCGTCGTCTCTTGACCTGCATGGCGAATGGTCACTGCAGCATTTGGCACACCACCGGGATTGCAATCAGAAAGTTGCAAGGTCACTAGCTCAAAAATCTCAGGGATTTTTGTGATTTCTTCTGCCACTAACGCGCGAATATCATCATCAAAAACCTCTTTTTTCTGGTCTGCTAGCGCCTTAAATAAAACGAATGCTTCATTAAGTTCTACGTCATTGAGCGTATAGCCAAGGGTTGCCAATCTGTCTTTAAAGGCGTGACGGCCTGAGTGTTTGCCCATGACAATGGAGTTTTTCTCAAGGCCAATGTCTTTGGCATTAATGATTTCATAGGTTTCTTGATGTTTCAACACACCATCTTGGTGGATGCCACTCTCATGAGCAAAGGCATTTTTGCCTACAATCGCCTTATTGGGCTGAGGCTCAATGCCCGTAATGGAAGCAACCAAGCGGCTTGTGGGGTAAATCTCTTTAATGTTAATGTTCGTGGTTAAAGGCGCAAACACGTCTTGGCGCGTACGAATGGCCATGACAATCTCTTCCAGTGCTGCATTTCCCGCGCGCTCTCCAAGACCATTGATGGTACATTCAATCTGTCGCGCTCCAAATTCAACACACGCAAGAGAGTTAGCCACCGCTAGGCCAAGGTCGTTGTGGCAATGGGCTGAGAGCACCGCGCGTTTACCCACAAACGCATACAATTCTTTAATAATCGCACCCATCTCGTGGGGCAAACGGTAGCCTACGGTGTCTGGAATGTTCAGTGTCGTTGCGCCTGCATTTATTACCGCATCAAGCACTTCTTTCATAAACCCAACGTCGCTTCTGCCCGCATCCTCGCAGCTAAATTCAATGTCGTCACAAAAGGTTTTCGCATACGCCACAGCATCTACCGCGCGTTTAATCACCTCCGCTGGGGTCATTTTTAGCTTGTATTCCATGTGAATGGAGCTCGTGGCAATAAACGTGTGAATACGTTGCAACGGCGCAGGTGCAATGGCTTCCCCTGCTGCTTTAATGTCCCGTTCAATGGCTCTTGCAAGAGAACAAATGCGAGAGTGTTTAATCTGAGAAGCAATACGCTCAATGGCTTCAAAATCCCCAGGGCTTGCCGCAGCAAATCCCGCCTCGATGACATCTACGCCCAACTTTTGAAGTTGCAAGGCGATTTGAATCTTTTCTTCGGTATTCATGGACGCGCCAGGGCTTTGCTCCCCATCGCGCAACGTGGTATCAAAAATAGTAATAATATCGGGTGTCATTGGTTATCCTTAATGGTGGTAAACGTTACATGTAAACAAAAAATATGAGGGAAAAAAGAAGACTAGAGGAGCAGGAGAGCGTTTTTGATTTCAATCTTTGGAAGGTGTTTGATGGCTTTCATAATGCCGATATCAACACTGTTCATGGCGTCTCCTTTGCGAAAATTTAGGTATTATACTTATTTTTTTTCCATTTTGCAACGAAAAAAACATAACTTTCCCGCCCCACACCATAGAGTAAATAAAGGGTCACGAAAAAAGTTGCGCTATCCACAGGATACAAATAGACCAAGGAAAACGTAACCGTCAAATAGACAAAGACTTTCATGCGGTGTGCTTTTTTAAAATCAAGTTTTTTAAAACTTGGGTAACGCACATTGCTGACCATCAAAAAAGCAAGCACGCCATGCCCCACAAGCACCATCCACTCAAGCCCTTGCATAAAAGGGTATTTTTCATACATCAACACCCACATAGCCGAAACAACCGCTGCGGTTGGAATGGGCACCCCGATAAACACAGAAGGCTCACTGTCCGAACTCATCACATTAAAGCGCGCAAGGCGAATGGCACCAAATACCACAAATAAGGCCGCTAGCAAAGCGCCCAAACGCCCAAATTGGTGTCCCACACTAAAGTAAAACAACATCGCAGGGGCCACCCCAAAAGCAACGATGTCTGCCAAGCTGTCAAACTCTGCACCAAATTTACTCGTGGTTTTTGTCAACCTTGCAATGCGTCCATCAAGCCCATCAAAAACCAAAGACAAGAGGATGTAAATCGCCGCAGTTTCGTACTGTCCTCGCACGGAAGCCAACACGCCAATAACGCCCAAGAAAGCGCTAGCAGCGGTAAAAAGATTAGGGATTAGGTAGATAAATTGAAGTTTTCCGTCTTTACTGGGGCCCATTATTGCTCGCTTTTAAAATAACCCAACACTGTCTCACCCGCTTTTAGGGATTGCCCAAGTGTCACGCGAATACGCACGTGAAGGGGAAGTAGAAGTTCAACCGCACCCTCATGAATGTACCCCAAACGCTCGCCCAATTTTACAGTTGGCTTTTCCGCAAAAAGCCTAATGGATTGGGTAAAAACGCCCGCCATTACACGCATATACACGGTCTCATTTTCCCTTTTACATGTAAGCAGGATTTGCTCATTCAAAAGGGGTGCTTTCGGGGAAGGTTGAGGCAGAAAAAGCCCATGGCGAGGATGGGCATGGCTAATCACTAAAGCGCAAGGTGCCCTTAAAACCCCCACATCTAACAACGAGTTTTCAATCACAACCCGCAAACACGCTTCACCCGCAGGAGTTTTTCCTTTTTCAATAGACCGCACCATCCCATCCGCAGGTGCGATGATGACAAGCCTATCGTCTTCTTCAGGAATCCGTTCAGGGTTTCTGTGTAGAAAAATTAGTGCCGCCAACAGGGTCAAAAATACCCAAGGAATCACCCCGAAAATCAAAGAAAGGACGAAAAGAACAAAGGCAACCCCAATGCTCTTCCAGCCCTCTTTGGCAACAATCTGTGTCGTCGTATGCGTTTTATTCATGCTTAGTCATCCTTGGAGGGTGCAGGGGTTTCTTCTGCTTCTTCCTTAGGCGTAGGTTCTTCTCGTTTTTTTGATTCTTTAGCAGTTTTCAAATCATCGTCATGGTGGTGCAACGGTTGCAATCGCGTTTCTACACCTTGCTCCTTCTCATAAGCCTCAATGATTTTTCGCACGCGCAACCCTTCGATATTTTCCTCTTCAAATAAGGCTTCGACGATGTTTTCGATAGCCCCTTTGTAGTCGCGTAAGGTTGAGAGGACGATGTCGTAGCGCTCCGCCAAGAGTTTTTTAATGTAACCGTCTACATCCTCGGCCATTTTGTCGCTGTAATCTTTCCCACCATAGCCTCCACCCAAAAAGGTGGCACGTTGCTTTTCTAGCACCATCAAGCCTGCTACATCGCTCATTCCGTACACACTTACCATCGACTTAATGATGTCGGTTGCACGCTCAAGGTCATTACCAGCACCCGTGGAAATTTCCTCGATAAACACTTCTTCAGCAGCGCGTCCACCCAGAAGCACATCCACTTCAGCCAACAATTCGTGGCGTTGCATTAAAAACTTGTTTTCTTCAGGCGTGTTAAGCGTGTACCCAAGTGCCGCAAGGCCCCGTGGGATAATCGACACTTTGGAAACCCGTCTCGCTCCCTTGGTGGTTTCTGCGATAAGCGCGTGACCACTCTCGTGGTACGCCACAATGCGTTTTTCTTTTGGATTAATGCGACGGCTTTTTTTCTCAAGACCGGCAATAGCACGCTCCACTGCCTCAATCAAGTCGCGCTGTTCTACATAAGACTTACTATTACGCCCTGCAAGCAAAGCCGCTTCGTTGATAATATTGGCCAAATCCGCTCCCGCAAGTCCTGCAGTAAGCTTGCCAATCTCTTCCAAATCCACATCACGGGACAATTTAATGCCCTCAACATGCACTTTCAAAATATCTACACGCCCTTTATAATCAGGCTTATCCACTAACACTTGACGGTCAAAACGGCCTGGACGCAACAACGCGGCATCTAGCACTTCAGGGCGATTGGTAGCTGCAAGCACGATAACCGGCGAAGAGTCTGAACTAAAGCCATCCATTTCCGCCAAAAGTTGGTTAAGGGTTTGTTCACGTTCATCGTTGCCGCCCATCATCCCATTGGCCGCGCGACTTTTGCCGATAGCATCGATTTCATCGATAAACACAATAGCGGGGGCTTCTTTCTTGGCATTTTCAAACAAATCGCGCACACGACTCGCACCCACGCCTACAAACATTTCGATAAAGCTCGACCCCGAAACAGAAAAAAATGGCACATCCGCCTCTCCTGCTACTGCTTTGGCAAGTAAGGTTTTGCCCGTTCCTGGAGGGCCCACTAGCAAAACACCCTTAGGAATCTTGGCCCCAAGTTTCATGTAGCGGTCGGGAAATTTCAGAAAATCTACGATTTCCATAACTTCTTCTTTGGCTTCTTCAACCCCTGCTACGTCAGAAAACTTGACTTTAGGCTTTTCAGAATTGACCAGTTTTTTACTGCTTCCCATTCCCAAGATGCCGCCACCCATGTTTTTTTGCATACGACTTGCCAAAAACATCCAGATACCAAAAAAGATAAAAATAGGTAACACCCATGAAAATAAAATATCCGTAAACCAGTTGGTCTCACTATAACCACCGTAAGGAATCTGTTTTTCGTCTAAAAGAGGAATAAGCGTTGTGTCTTCACCTACTTTTTTAGCCACATACACGGTTTTACCCACACCCTCTTGTGTAAAGCCACGAATAGTCGTTTGTCCAAGAGCAACATAAGTGAGTTGCCCAGCCTTGATAAGTTCTTTGAATTCATAATAATTAATATTTTTTGTCACCGAAGTTGTTTGACTCGTACCCCCAAAACTCGCATCTTGTGAAGGGCCCATGAGGTTTTTAAAAAGCATAATAATAACGATTGAGAAGATAGCAAAAACGATAAGTGGATTTTGATTAAAAAAATTGTTGTTTTTATCGGGCTTTTTATTGTCGTTTCGTCGTTGATCCATAGTGTGTTACCTTTTGTTAAAAATCATTGTACACCACTCATCTTGCGTGAGGGTTTCTACCAGTTCGAGTTCGCTAAAACGTGCTTCTACACGCGTGGCGTATTTTTCTAAAATGCCCGAAAGCACCAAAACGCCTTGGGGTTTTAGCGCGCTTATAAGTTCACGAGAAAGCATGATGAGCACATCGGCTATGATATTGGCAACTACCACATCATAACACTCTCCTGCCTCGCCTACAGAACCCACCCAGTGGCGCCGATAGGAAATGTCATTTAGCGCGGCATTAGTGAGGGCACTTTGCACGGCAAGATCATCTGTGTCACACACGTCCACCTTGGCACCAAGCTTTACTGCAGTAATGCCTAATATTCCGCTTCCGCATCCGACGTCGAGGAGTGTAGCGTTTTTGGGTAAATACTTTTGCAATGCTTGCAAACACCCAAAAGTGCTCTGGTGATGGCCCGAACCAAAAGCTAAGGCCGGATCAATGCAAACGTTTAAAAACCCTTCTTTAGGAGGATCCCAACTGGGATGTACATACACCTGACCCGCTTCTACAGGTTGGATCGAAGCGCGGTATTGGGCAATCCAATCTTCGTTGTTCTTTTCATGGGTTTCACACTGGACGCTTACCGTTTGCCCTAGGGATTCACCTAGTTTTTCCGCAAAGGCTTCCACGCCAAAACGTACCATATCTAGCGAATCTTCGCTGCGCACAATCAATGTTTCGCCCTCAATCTCAACAGCCTCCTGCCCAAGTGAAAACACTAGGTCAGAAAAAAGTTCATGGGCACAAGAGGGGGTAATACGAAGTTCAATGTAGGTTGGTTGCATCAAGACTCAGTTTAAAACGTCTTCAAGTTTCTCTTTAAGAACCTGAGGCGTAAAGGGTTTGACGATGTAGTTATTTACTCCAGCTTTTAGTGCTGTAATTACTTCGGTTTTTCCACCTTCGGTGGTCACCATGATAATGGGCATGTCGACATATTTTGCCTCAGCACGTACTTTTTGGACAAGCTCCAGGCCGTTCATTTCAGGCATATTCCAGTCAGTGATGAGCACATCAACATCTGGATTTTGAGAAAGAATTTGCCATGCTTCAACACCGTGCTCGGCTTCTAAAATCTCTTTATGCCCAAGTCGTCCCAAGGTATTTTTGATAATGCGTCTCATGGTTGAGCTATCGTCGACTACAAGCAGTTTCACGTATCATCCTTACATGTAAAAGTTTGACTCATTTTAGCCTAATTTACTTTGAAGTTACTTTAGGGTTTTGCGACCTAACCCATTCAAACGCCTCCCGAAGGTCGAGTGTTCCCTCGTAAAACGCCTTTCCAACAATCACACCCGCCACTGCTTTGGTCGCCAAGAGTGCAGTGATGTCACCCATGTCTTTCACGCCGCCACTAGCAATGGTATCTACCCCGCTTGCTCTGGCAATTTCTAGCGTAAAAGGAACATTTACGCCGCTAAGTGTTCCGTCTCTCCCCACATCAGTACAGATGATGGCTTCCACACCCACGTCCGCAAAACGACGCGCCAAGTCTGTCGCTTTCATGGTTGATTTTTCCGCCCACCCTTCCACGGCAACAAAGCCGTCGATAGCGTCAATCCCCACGGCAACACGCGCCACGCCACACGCCTCTTCCACAAATGCAGGATTTTTCAATGCGATAGAACCCAAAATAACACGCTCAATACCAAGATCCACATAACGCTTCACTGTGTCTAAATCTCGGATACCACCGCCAAGTTCGAGTTTTAACTTGCAATTTTTACGAATCTGTTTGATTTGTTCTAGATTCTTAGGTTCTCCTGCAAAGGCACCATTGAGGTCCACTAGGTGCAACCACACTGAGCCCATCGTTTCAAAGGCACGGGCTAGCTCCCACGGTGCATTTGAGTAAATCTTTGCACTCTCCATCAAGCCTTTTGTCAGGCGCACTGCTTGGCCGTCTTTTAAATCAATCGCCGGTAAAATCTCCATCACAACTCCACAAAATTCTTCAAGATTTTCAATCCGTTTTCATGGGATTTTTCGGGGTGCGGCTGAAAGCCAAACACGTTTTCTTTGTGCACAGCACTGGGGAATTCGTAGCCATACTGAGTCGCGCCCACAGTATATTGCGCTTCGCAGACAGCGTGAAAGCTGTGCACAAAATACAAATACATCCGCTCCCCAAGCCCATCAAAAAGGGGACAGGCACCTTTTACATGTAAGGCATTCCATCCCATGTGAGGCACTTTTAAAGGCGTGGAAAAACGAGAAGAATCAAACTTTTCCACTTTTCCAGGGATAAGCCCTAGGCCTTTTGTTTCGCCAAATTCGGTGCTTTTTTCAAACAAAAGCTGCATCCCTAGGCAAATGCCAAGCAAGGGTTTGCCCGAAACAGCAAACGCCTTCACCGCTTCGTCCATGCCTGTGTGCTTAAGATGCTCCATGGCGTCTTTATACGCACCCACACCTGGCAAAATCACCTTGTCGTACGCTTTCACACAAGCAGGGTCACGCACAAGCTCTGCGTTGACGCCCAGTTTTTCAAAGGCATTCATCACACTTTGGAGGTTGCCCATATTGTAATCTATAATGCCTATCATCGTCCCTCTTTTGCTTGGATTACTTTAGGTAACTTCCTTGTAC
>JACUTV010000036.1 GCA_014859645.1 Campylobacterales bacterium | reverse complement strand
TCATAGCTAATGGTCGCTAAATCATCGTTCATGCTCGAAGCAATCGAAGGAGTCAGGGTTGCAATAATTAACGGTGCAAGGGTTTTATACACCGCTGTATCATCATTTTCTTTACGCAAGAGTTTGTAAATGTCATTAACCATGGACTCCAAATCGTCTTTATTAATAGGACCAAAGGTATCCAATTTTTTAACAAAACTGTCGTCGTATTCATTGATAAAATCAAACCATTTGTCTTTAATGAGTTCAATGGATTGATGATTTTGCGTAATATCCAAGCGCTCCAAGGAAGCACTTGCTAACATGCGTGCACGCTTGTTGTGAAGCAAGCTAATCGCCTGAAGCACACGCTTGCTCATCATCACCAAAGACTGAATCAGGCGCGTACTTTCGGTAGGGTTAAGGCGGTTAAGTTTGGCGGTAAAAAAACTTAAAAGCTCGTCCACATTTGCCACTTTGTGACGTTTTGCTTCTTGCTGAAATTCTGCATCAAGACGCTGGAGGTATTTGTCTACTTTTTGGCAATCCTCCACCACAACACCACGTCCCTTTGCTACTTGGCAAAAAATCTTGGCGTAATTATCAGGTGTAAGGGTAAGGTGCTCTTGGCGGAGTTTTTCTAAGCTCTCTTTGATGATTTCATTAATCGTGCTTGCCATGGCGGATTCCTCGGATTGATATGGTGGCTATATATTCATCAAGAGCATCCGCAGATGCATTTTTGATGGCTTCAAACCGACGCGCATCACTAATAACACTGTTGGCTTCGATAGTAAAATCATATTCCCCCGAAGTGGCAATAACTTCTCTTTCACCCGTTTCAAACACGGTTGTAATCCTAAGATTTACCCGTGTTTTATACGCCGTCACATAGCCATCTTGATCATATACTGTTGCGGAAAAACTAACAGAACTAAGGGTGCCATAAATTTCTGTTTGGGCTTCTTGCTTGCTCACTACATTGCGTCCAAGACGACCAATCATCGCTTCTTTAAGGGCATCTTTAATCAAAACACTGTTTTTAGGGTCTTTCACACTAATGGCTACGTCAATAAAAACATTTTCACCCAAAACAGACTGAGTGATTTTTGTAGCAGGCCTGTAGCCACACCCTGCAAACAATGCCATCATAAGGACTAGCCCTAAAAAACGCATCTATTTCACCACTAAATTTACAAGCTTGCCAGGCACGTAAATCTCTTTAACGAGTGTTGTTTCTTCTAGCCACTTAGCAACGGCTAGCTTGCCTGCACACAAGATTTCCTCTTTGGATGTTTCTAAGGGCACTTGAATCTCTGCACGTCTTTTGCCATTGACTGTTACAGCAATGGTTAGATTCTCTTCTTCAAAGACCGTCTCGTTCATGGAAATTGCGCCCATGTTCTTACATGTAAAGAGGGTTTGGCTCAGTTCCCATGTGGCATGGGGAATAATAGGCTCTAAAATAGACAAAATAATCCAATAGCCCTCCGTCCAGACCGCAGGATTGGTTTGATTATTCAGCGCATTGAGGGCTTCCATGGAGGCGGCGATGAGCGTGTTGAAGGCGTATCCACTTTGGTACACTTCGTTGGATTTTTTTAACGCTTCATAGACTTTCTTGCGTGCATATTTTTCTTCTTTGCTCAAATTCTCGTGGGCAATTTCAGGCAGCGCGGTGCAAGGAGTAGCGTTGGCACTACGCTCCACAAGGCGACGGATAAATTTATACGCCCCTTCTACAGCATTGTCATTCCACTCCAACTCTTTTTGAGGAGGGGCAGCAAAGAGTATAAAAAGGCGCGCTGTATCGGCGCCGTATTTTGCCACAATGGCATCAGGGTCGACCGTATTGCCCTTAGATTTACTCATCTTAGCGCCGTCTTTAAGCACCATGCCTTGGGTGAGGAGATTAGCAAAGGGTTCATCAACGTTCACATACCCCAAATCCCGCAACACTTTGGTAAAAAATCGCGCGTACAACAGGTGCAAAATCGCATGTTCAATCCCACCAACATACTGGTCTACTTGCATCCAATACTGCGCACTTTGTTTATCAAAAGGCACATCCTCCCAAAAAGAGGGGTCACTTGTGTAGCGCAAAAAATACCAACTTGACTGAAAGAAAGTATCCATCGTATCGGTTTCGCGCAGGGCAGGTTTGCCACATATGGGGCAGGTTGTGTGTTTCCATGTGGGGTGTTGCTCCAAAGGATTGCCCTCACCCGTAATAGACACATCCTCAGGCAAGGTCACTGGCAAACGCGTCTCAGGAACTACGCCACACGCATCACAATGCACTATAGGAATAGGCGCACCCCAATACCGTTGACGACTAATGCCCCAATCACGTAATTTATAATTAATCACCCGTTTTCCAAGCCCTTTGGCTTCAAAATCTTCAATTAGCTTTGCCATAGCAACTTTGGATTCCAAGCCTGTATAAGGGCCCGAATCCACTAAGGTGCCGTAAGTTGTCATCGCGCTGGAAGCATCGTACACTCCCACGTGTGGCGCGATGCTTTGGCGCACAGGCAGTTCGTATTGCTTAGCAAACTCGTAGTCGCGCTCATCGTGTGCGGGCACAGCCATGACAGCGCCGCCGCCGTATTCAATCAAGACAAAATTAGCAACCCACACAGGGATGGCTTCTCCTGTCAACGGATGAATCACATCAATGCCTAAAGGAAAGCCTTCTTTTTTAGCACTTTGCTTATCGCGAGAGCTTAGCCGTCGCATCGCTTCAATAGCAGCTACCGTAGACGCGTCCAATGCCTTGCATGTAAGCAAACGCGTCACAATGGGATGCTCTGGTGCTAGCGCCGAATAGGTCACGCCATAAATGGTATCGGGACGTGTCGTAAACACTTCATATCCCTCAAATCCTTCTCCAAGTAACGTTTTAGAGGCATTTGAAAGAGCAAAAGTGAAAGACAACCCTTCGCTTCTACCAATCCAGTTTTCCTGCATGGTGAGCACCTGAGAAGGCCAACCCGTTTTTAACGTTTCCAAATCTTCCAATAATTCTTGGGCGTACTGGGTGATCTTAAGATAATACCCTGGCATTTGACGCTGAAGCACTGGGGTTCCACAACGCCAACAGCCGCCCTCTTCCACTTGTTCATTGGCCAAGACGGTATGGCACGGCTCGCACCAATTCACGGTTGCATTTTTGCGGTACACCAACCCTTTGTTATACATTTGGGTAAAAATATACTGTTCGTGTTTGGTATACAGGGCATCGCTGGCTGCAAATTCACGTTTTTTAGAAAAAGAAAGGCCCAAGGAGCTAAGTTCTTTGCGCATGTAGGCAATGTTTTCATAGGTCCATTTTTTGGGATGGGTCTTGTGTTTGATGGCTGCATTTTCAGCAGGCATGCCAAAAGAATCCCACCCAATGGGGTGCAACACATTAAAACCATTTTTTCGGTAATGGCGCGCAATCGCGTCCCCAATGGTGTAATTGCGCACATGCCCCATGTGGATGCGTCCACTAGGGTAAGGGAACATGCTTAGAATGTATTTTTTGGGCAAAGTGAAGTCAGCTAAAGGCTCGTAAGCGTTTGTTTCATCCCAAATGGCTTGCCACTTTGCTTCCAAGGCGGAGGGTGTATACTCCATTAATTCATTCTCCTAAGTTAAAATTCGTCACGTGTTTTGGCCGACTCAATCAATACAAGCGCCAATGAAAACATATTGGCAATCACCGCCCCAATGGCCAACGAAATGGCGATGGTCAAGTTTCCCGAAACTTGCATAATGACAAACGCAGGAATCAAGTGCAAATCCGCCACCAAAGAGCTCGCAAATAATTCTGCGGAGAGGATATTGCGCACTCCGATTTTAAGCAACGTGGATGCAAGGTTGATACTTGCGGCTACAAAAAGGGCGATTTCATTATTGTCATACAAAAATCCCGCCGTGGTCGTTAGACTCATCAGCGCAAAAAAGATATACGTTACTTTTCCCCAATCCATCGCACTCTCCTTTTAATTGGTACTGTTACACAATACCTTTTTCATACTGGGCTCGCATTTTTTCTTTTTCAAGACGTCGTTTTTGCGCTTCTGCTTCTTTTGCCTTGTAGCCTTTAACATCAAACCGTAGCCATTGCAAGGTCGGGGAAGCTACAAACACGGAACTGTATGTTCCCACTAAAATACCCACAAGCAAGGTAAACCCAAACCCGTGAATAATCTCTCCTCCAAAGGAAAAGAGGGTAAGCACAACAAAAAATGTTGTCAATGAAGTCAGCAAGGTGCGTGACAAGGTTTGCGACACCGAATAATCAATCACAATCTTCAAATCAAAGGTTTTTGACTCTCGTACACTCTCACGAATACGGTCGAAAACAATGATGGTATCGTTGAGCGAATAGCCCAAGATAGTCAACAACGCCGCCAAAATGTCGAGGTTAATATCCACGCGAAAAAGCACCAAGGCACCCATAACGATGGAAATATCGTGCACCAACGCAATAATCGCGGCAATAGCAAAACGCCACTCAAACCGATAAGCAATGTACATCAAGATGGCAATAATTGACACCAAAAAAGCCATCATGCCTTTTTCGCGAAGCTCCGCTCCAACTTTCGGGCCCACCATATCTACGCGGCGGATTTCAAAATTTCCCGTGCCTTGGAGCAGTTTCCACGCCAAATCGCCCACGTCCTCGTCTACACTTTCTGTTGAACCTGAAAAGCGAATAACCACTTCTTCGTCTGAACCAAATTTTGTGACGGATGCATCTTTAAACAAAGGTTCTTTGACAATATTTTGACGAATATCGTCTATAGAAACAGGCGCATCGTATTTGACTTGAATCAACGTTCCGCCCGCAAAATCAATGCCATAGTTGAGGCCACGCGTTCCCAAAAGAAACAAGGAAGCCAATACTAAAAAAACAGAAATTACAAGAAAAAATGGGCTTTTATTCATGAAACCATAGGTTTTATCGTTTGAAAAAATCTGCATCTTACCCTCGCTTCATGCCAAACCACAACGCCATATTCTTACTGCGTTCGATGCGGTTCATAAGTAAATCATAAACACCATGTGTTCCCAAAATTGCCGTCAACATAGAGGCTAAAATCCCGATACTAATGGTCACTGCAAACCCTTTAACTGGGCCTGTGCCATAAGAATACAACACCACCGCTGCAATCAACGTAGTGATATTGGCATCCAAAATAGCACTAAGAGCATTAGCATACCCTTGCTCTATCGCTTTTCGAATACTCACACCCGAACGTAAAAGTTCTCGAATACGTTCGTTGATAATAACATTAGCGTCCACAGCCATCCCCACGGTCAACACGATACCCGCCATGCCTGGCAAGGTCAAGGTTGCACCAAAAAGGGCCATGACAGAAATGATGATAAACAGATTTGAGATGAGCGCCACATTGGCAATCACACCCACAAGACCATAATAAACCACCATAAAAATCACCACCGCTACAAAGCCAAGAACCAGTGCTGCTAAGCTCGCGTTGACGCTATCAGCGCCCAAAGAAGGCCCGATACTGCGTTTTTCCAAAAGTTTCACAGGAGCCAAAAGGGCGCCGCTACGAAGGGCAATAGCCAAATCGTGGGCTTCTTGAATACTAAACGCACCACTAATCTGCCCACTTCCCCCGCCAATACGTTCACGAATCACAGGAGCGGAGTAGACTTTATCATCCAGCACAATCGCAAGGTAATTACCCACATTTTTGCCCGTAAAATCACCAAATATCTTCGCCCCTTGGCTGTTGAGAGAAAAGTTAATCACGGGTTGATTGTTTTGGTCAAAGGCCACTCTAGCGTCGGTAAGCATACTGCCATCAAGGATAGGAATAGCTTGTACGAGGTGCTTTTGTTGTGTATTGCGCGCATCGGGGAAAATCACATTGCCATAAGAGGCCGCTTCTGCCTCTGTCATGGTGTAGACTTGGTCTTGCCGTCTGCTATCTACTGCCATGAGTTGAAGGTGCGCTGCCTTGGCGATGAGCTCTCTTGCGCGCTGCTCATCTTCCGCAGTTTTAATACCAGGAAGCTCTACAAGGATGTTTTCTTCCCCTTGTCGTGCCACCGAAGGTTCCGCAAGACCAAACTGATCAAGACGGTTACGAATCGTCTCAACCGCTTGGTTGATGGCGTATTCGATGGTTTTTTCTTTTTCTTCTTCACTTAAACGTATCACGTAATTAAGCCCAGTTTTTTGCACTACCAAGCCAGAAATTTCAGCAAGCATGGCATCTAGCTTTTTCTCTTCATCGGGATCAAGTAAACTCACGCTCACACGGTCTTCGCGCGCCCGCAAGCCATCTACAAGAATGCCACCTTCATCGGTAAAAAACTTAATACTTGAAGCTATGGATTTGATTTTAGAATGCAGTGCTGCTTGGGTTTCTACCCCCAAAAGCATGTGAAGTCCCCCTTGGAGGTCAAGACCAAGGGTTATTTTTGCACCTTTTTCCGTTTGCAAAAAGGTGGGCAACGCAAAACCGATACCCAAAAGGATGGCCAGTGCAAAAATCACCAGCCGATAGGTCACTCCACCTTTAGGCATCAAGTTTCTTCGCGATGTACTCACGCGATACTTTGACGATAATCTCGTCATTAAGTTTGACTTTGATAAAATCTTCTTCAGGCTTGTACACTTCGCAAATAATGCCTCCATTGGTGATAACTTTATCGCCTTTTTGGAGTGACTCAACCATTGCTTTGTGTGTTTTCGCCTGTTTTTGCTGCGGTCGAATCACAAGAAAATAAAAAATTGCAAAGAGCACCACGAGGGGAAGAAGTGAAGCCAAGATATTTCCATCGCCTGACATACGAATCCTTTAAGAATAAATTTTTAAGGGAGTATTTTAACACTTCTATTATAATAAACGCCTTTTTTTGCTCCCTCCTTCTCACAGCCCCCCTCCCCTTAGAGCACTTCAACCTCTCCTTTTGGCCTTTACATGTAAGCCTTATTTTGCTTGGCTTTGCCCTCTTATTTTCGCAAAATGCCAAAGGCCTATTTTGGACAGGGTTTTTCCTAGGGATTGGTTGGTTTTACTGGATTGCGTTTAGCTTTGTCCACTACGGTTTTGGCTATTTGGTTCCCCTTGGAATAGGAGGCATTGGGCTCTTTTACGGTGTGTTGTTTTGGGTGTGTGGCATTGTCCATGAGGGCCCGTGGATAAAGGCAGGACTTTTCTTTGGACTTGGGTTCATTGCCCCTTTTGGGTTCAACTGGTTTGATTGGCGGATTCTCTTTGTCAACACCCCTTTTAGCGTGAGCTATCTCGCCCTTGGACTCATCATGGCAGGAGTGGCTTGGTTCCTTACATGTAAGGGAAAAAAATGCCTTTTAGGAGTCTTTTTTCTTCTTTTTGCTCTCGAGGGCACAAGGCCCACTCCGCCTACACTGCCCTTTGAAATTGCCTTAGCAAACACAGCAGTACCCCAATCACAAAAATGGGATAGCGCCTATCAAGAGGCACAAATCAACGCCATCCGCCGAGACATTTACCGTGCCATTGAAACCAATGCGCGCGCCATTGTCTTTCCTGAAAGTGCCCTGCCTCTTTACCTTAACCACCATCCTAAACTTATAGAAGAACTCCAAACGCTCTCCGCTTCCATTGGAATTTTTGTGGGAGCATTAAGTGCCCAAGAAGAGGGGATTTATAACTCCACTTACTTTTTTGACCAAGGTGTTTTGCGGGTTGCCCATAAGGTTATTCTGGTTCCTTTTGGCGAATCCATCCCTCTTCCTGCCTTTTTAAAAGATGCTATAAATCGGATTTTTTATGGAGGGGCGAGCGATTTTCTCGTCGCGCCCATGCCGAGTGATTTTATCGTAGAAGGCGTTCCCTTGCGCAACGCCATTTGTTTTGAAGCAACCAAGCCCCAACTTTTCGTTGGCAATCCACATTTTATGATCGCCCTTAGCAATAACGCGTGGTTTACCCCGTCTATCCAACCCACCGTGCAGCGCCTGCTCTTGAAACTTTACGCTACCACGCACAACACGGTCATCTATCACAGCGCCAATGGTTCGCCCAGTGAGGTTATTTACCCCAACCCAAGCGGACCACTGGCTTTTTTTGAGTCCCTACTTCGCCAAGGCGCCAAAGCACTCTAGAGCATCTAATTTTTCCCAAGGGTAGTCGCTCTGTCCCACTTGACCGCGCGCGGCCACGTCTGCGTATAAAAAGGTTTCTTTACTGGGTTTATCGAGGTTAAATTTTTGGGTAATCCACCGTGGTGTTAGGCTAAATTGTTCCGCTACAAAGGTAGAAAGGGTGTCGTCATTAACTCCTTTGATGCACGTGCCCATGGTGTCTACCGAAATCGACACAGGTTTTGCAACCCCGATAGCGTAACTAAGTTGCACGATGCATTTTTTAGCCAGTCCTGATGCTACCACATGCTTGGCAATCCAACGCGCCGCGTAAAGCCCGCTTCTGTCTACTTTGGTGTAATCTTTGCTTGATTGTGCTCCACCGCCAATGGGCGAATACCCGCCAAAACTATCTACAATCAACTTGCGTCCCGTTAAGCCAGAATCATGCAAAGAACTGTGGTTTACATACCGTCCCGTGGGGTTGATGTGAATGATGGTGTCATTAGGGTCATACAAATGAGAGGGCAATCCAGTATCATCAATCAGCCCTTTGATAAGTGTGCGTACTTCTGCGATATCCATGCCTTCCACCGAAGGGGCAGAAACCACGATGGTGTGAATTTTTTGAGGCAAACACTCTTCAAAATTTTGCTTTGTGCCATAATCCATGGTCACTTGGGTTTTAATATCCACTCCGAGTTTGTGGTTGTGGGCAAGGGCGTAGTGGTACACTCTGTCGCACAACATACGCGCGTACGTAATGGCGGAGGGCATAAAATCGGCGGTTTCGCACGTAGCAAACCCAAACATAATCCCTTGATCTCCTGCGCCAATTTCACCATCTTTTTGGTCTACGCCTTGGTTGATGTCGGGAGATTGCTGGTTTAACAAGACTTGAACGCGCACATCATCAGGATGTAAACATTGCTCTTTCGTAAAGGCAGATTTGCCATCATAACCAATCTTCACGAGAGCATCTTTAACGATTTGTTCATAATCTTGGCACGATGTAGTACTCACTTCGCCACCAATAATCACATGCTCACCCGCAACAAAGACTTCCGAGGCCACACGGGCATTATGATCAGCAATAAGCAACGCGTCAACAATACTATCAGCGATGATGTCGGCACACTTATCAGGGTGTCCAGGGCTTACAACTTCTGAGGTAAATAGATAGTGGGAACGTGTTTCCATATTTTGTTTTCCATTTCTTTGTTTTCCAGAAAAAACCAAGATTTTTTCGTTGTTTTCCATCCTTTTGTTTTCCATTTTTGAACACTTTTCGCATAAGAAATCAAAAAGTTACAAAGTAGAGGTTAAAAGTTCAGAATTAAGGCCCGATAGCCCACCGTTGTTTCCTTCATCCTCTTTGGAGGACAAAGGAGAGATTCTAACTCCTTTTTACTTAGGGTTTTCTAACAAAACATTCCCACCTTAAACACCGCGTCTACCAAAGGTGCAAAAAGTAATTCCATAGAGGAATACTCACAAAACTTGCCACGATGCCAAGCCCTAACGCGTTAATGGCCAAATGACGGTTTAGCCCCCCTTCGATGGCAAACACCGTGGCCATGGTCATGGTCGGCATGGCTACTTCCAAGAGGGTCACTTTGACCCAAGTTTGACTCACATCAACAAAAGGGTAAACCGCGGCGAACACAAGCAGGGGAATGATGACAAGCTTTAGTCCAAGCACCATGGCACTGTGGTGAAACTGTTGAAACATGGTTCTAAACTCTAGCTTCATGCCTACCACCATGGTCACCAGTGGAATCAAAGTCAACTCCAGTTTTTCAAGCACACTAAGCAGCGGTGCAGGAATGGTCACGTCTCGCACAATAATCGCCACAACAATCGCCAACAACGGCGGGGAGAGGACGATTTTTTTGGCCAATGCCTTAGGACGCTCTCCGTGTCCTCCACCCCACGAAATCAGTACCACCCCTACGGTCAAGAGCCCGATAAACGTCACCAACTGGTCGTACATCAACCCGTAAATCACCTCTTCAGAGGAGTACAACGCTTCAATGTACGAAAGTCCCACGAAAGAGGTGTTGCCAAAAGAGGCCACCAACATCAATGTTGCAAGGTCTTTGCGCCCAAGACCCATGAGCTTGCCTGCTACAAAACTCACCACCAACGAAAGCCCCAACGCCCCATAAGCAATCCACAGCATCCCTGAGATGGACGCGTCAAATTCCAGTTTATTAATCTGGACAATAGCGATAGCGGGAAGTGAAAAAAACATCACAAACTCAACCAGCTCTTTAGAAATATCCCGCTTTACACGCTTAAACCCATACCCCAACGCCACAAACAGCATAATGGGCAGTATCTGCCACACAACTCCCATTGTTTACACCCCTACTCCACACGGATTATTTTTTTCACGCGCCACATAGTCTAGGTACTCATTTCGCGGCATCAACTGCGCTCCAAGACGCATCAAATGCGGGTTTGGCACTTGCGCATCAAGGAGCACTAACGAGCGATTAAACACGGTAAACAACGCCCACAACGCCACTTTAGATGCATTGGGACGCAAAGAAACCATGGATTCAGCACAAAAAATCCCCCCCACGCACACCCCATACACCCCGCCAACCAATTCTCCCTTTTCACGCACTGCTACACAGTGGGCCATCCCCTTTACATGTAAGGCTTCGTAGGCCTCTTGCATCACAGGGGTAATCCACGTAGAAGGTCGCGAAGCGCACAAACGCACCACGGCGCCAAAGGCTTCATCAAAATGCACGCTGTAGCGTCTGGTAAAGCGTCGCATGCTTTTGGAGAAGTAAAACTGTTCAGGAAAAATGACACAACGGGGATCTGGCGACCACCACAACACAGGATTTCCTTCGTTAAACCACGGAAAAATCCCCGAGCAATAGGCCGTACGTAAGCGTGAGACACTCAACTCCCCACCCCACGCCAACAACCCTTCTTTAGAAGCATGAGAAGGGTCAGGGAAAACATCCCCTTCTTGCAAAAAAGAAAGGGGGTTAAGCACGGGTATAGCGAAATTGCAAGGTATTTTTGGAAAAATCCAAATGCACCGCACCCCCATCTTTGAGCGCGCCAAAAAGGATTTCATCGGTCAAAGGCGCTTTGACTTCTTCTTGGATAACCCGTCGCATCACGCGCGCGCCCAGCTCTTCGCTGTAGCCTTTTTGGGCCAAATAGGCTTTGGCTTTATCCGAAGCGGTGATGGTGATTTTTTTGGCGACGAGTTGCCCTTCAAGCTCTTTGAGCATTTTTTCTACCACGCGCAACATGTGGCTAGGTTGCAAAGCTTCAAAATGGACAATTGCGTCGAGTCGGTTACGAAACTCGGGAGCAAAAAATGCCTTAATCGCGCCATCGGCCTTAAAGGAAGCGGTTTTGGTAAAGCCCATTTGCGCCCCTTCTTTGGTGCCAAGGTTGGATGTCATGATGACAATCACATTGCGAAAATCGGTCTTTGCGCCGTTGTTGTCCGTCAAGACCGCCGAATCAAACACTTGAAGCAAAATGTTCAGCAAATCAGGATGGGCTTTTTCGATTTCATCGAGCAACAACACGGTATAGGGATGCTTGCGGATAGCTTCGGTGAGCTGTCCTCCCTCTTCAAACCCCACGTACCCAGGAGGCGCGCCAATCAAGCGGCTCACGGTGTGTTTTTCCATGTATTCGCTCATGTCGTACCGCTCAAAATGCACGCCAAGCGCACGGCTAAGTTGCTTCGCCACTTCGGTTTTTCCCACGCCCGTGGGTCCAGCAAATAAAAACGCACCGATGGGCGCTTCGGGACTACCAAGCCCCGCACGAGAACGTTTAATGGCACTGGTGAGCACTTCAATGGCCGCGTCTTGTCCAAATACTGTTGCCTTCAAGGTTTCACTCAAGGTTTGAAGCACGGTGGTGTCGTTAAGATTTACATGTAAGGAAGGAATATTGGCGATTTTTGCCAAGGTTGCCTCCACATCACTCAAGCGTACCTGCGTGCGTTTTCGGGGACTCAAATGAAAGGAAGCCCCCACTTCGTCCATCAAATCAATCGCCGCGTCAGGTAAAAAACGGTCGTTAATATGACGCTTGGCAAGTTCCACGGTCGCTTTGAGAACTTTGGGCGGAAAATGGACCCCATGGTGGGCTTCATAACGTTCACTCAGTCCCAACAAAATCTTGTACGAATCCTCCATGGAAGGCTCTGGCACATCGATTTTGGCAAACCTACGGCTAAGGGCTTTGTCTTTGTCAAAAAAATTGCGGTATTCGCCGTACGTCGTGGCGCCAATGCAGCGCAGTTTTCCCGAAGCTAGGGCAGGTTTTAGTAAGTTAGACAAATCCATCGCCCCACCGCTAGTAGCCCCAGCCCCCACAATAGTGTGAATTTCATCGATGAATAAAATAGCTCCTGAGATTTTAGAGAGCTCTTTAAGGACTTCTTTGAGGCGCTTTTCAAAGTCCCCACGGTATTTTGCACCTGAAAGAAGTGCGCCCACATCCAAGGCAAACACCTGAGCGTGTTCTAAAATAGCGGGCACGTTTTGGGCTGCAATAGCCAAGGCTAACCCTTCTACAATGGCGGTTTTTCCCACGCCGGGTTCCCCCACCAGCAAAGGGTTGTTTTTTTTGCGGCGGCACAGCACTTGTTGCATGCGCGTCACTTCCTCTTCGCGGCCAATGAGCGGGTCAATGCCCCCTTCCTTGGCAAGTTTTACCAAATCAACCGTGTACAATTCCAAGGCTTTAGCCTCACCTCGCTCCTCGCTACGCGCGGTGATGGCTTCTAAAATCGCTAACTTTGTCACGCCTTGTTGGGCTAACAAATAGACGCTGTAGGAGTGTTCTTCTTCAAAAAGTGCCACAAGCATGTCTTCCACATTGGCTTCGTTTTTTTGCGCCCCTTTGACATGGGCAAGCATCCGCTCGATGGTTCGACTTAGCGCAACGGTCTCAAAAGGCTCATGAGGCACGTCGTGGGGCAAGGTACTAAAGTGAGATTCAAGGTGGTGCAAGGCTTTTTGACGCAACACGTCTACGTTGGCATTGCACGCTTCTAAAAGCGCTACCGTTGCTTCTACATGTAAGAGTGCGTAAAAGATATGCTCTAAGGAAATATATTCGTGGCGGCGATCTTTGGCAAACTCAAGAGCACTGCCTAGGGCTGAATTTAAAGCGGGATTTAACATCATGTTATTCTTCCTCCATCACAGCGCGCAAGGGAAAAGCATTGCTTTTGGCCAGTTGATGCACTTGCGCGATTTTTGTTTCTGCGATTTCTCGCGTATATACGCCACACACACCGCGCCCTTTTTCGTGGATGGCCAGCATCACTTCAAGGGCCTTTTCATGGCTATGATGGAACAATTCCACCAACACGCGCACCACAAAGTCCATGCTCGTAAAATCGTCGTTTAGAAGCAACACCTTATAAAGTCTAGGCGGTGTTACTTCTACCCAAAGGTCCGTATCAAGTTCTTCTTTAAAAGCCATTACTGTTCCAAAATCTTGTTTAAATCTTGTTCAATCACCGCCGTGTCAATCTTTCCGATGTAGTACAAATTGTCGGGCTTCTTTTCCCAGACATCGGTGATGTGTTGGTATTTTCCGTCTTTAAGCATGACTTTAAAAGGCACTTGCAAGGCGGACTTGTACCCAATATCATCGGTCACGCTTTGGGCGATACGCGCGTTTTCTTTGCCGTTGGCAATGAAATAATAGGCATTGTACCGCCCTGTAAAATTCTCACGCACGTAGTCATCGCTTACTTCCTCAAGGTGCGTCAACCCAATAATGACAAACTCCCCATTGCGGCGCAATTGCAAGTCAGTGAGGTGCGGGGCTTCTTCTTTGCACGGTTGGCAAAAGGTGCCAAAAATATCCACCATCACCACCTTGTGTTCTTCGCCCTCCACCACAAAACCTTTTTCAGTGCGCACGAGGGTTTTTGAGCCACCATGCACGTTTTGAAGTACAATTTTTTCACCGACCTCATAGGGCTTCAAACGCGGGGCTGGCCCATCTTCTGGTTTGTCTGTCATGCACCCACTTAAGCCTAGTGCAAGCAGGGTTCCTGCGAGTATGGTTTTCCAGTTCATTCTTTGCATCCTTACATGTAACGTGGGCGTATTGTACAAAATTTCAGTAAACACACTTTAATATTTCCCCATAGACTTCTTGAATCACCCGCAAGAGAGACTTTATCCCAATGGGTCAAAGCTTCAGCTTTGGGGCCCCATTGTGGATAAGCACGTCTTTAAAAAGGGTGCGGCAAGAAGTCTAAGCACCGAAGGTGCACTAACGTAGCTAAAAACGCTAAATCAATACCGCTTCATCGCCGCTTGGGCTTCGCGGTCGGCGTCTTTGCGTTTTAGGGTTTCCCGCTTGTCGTGCAAGTTTTTGCCTTTCGCGAGGGCGATTTCTACTTTCACAAGGTTTTTAGCGCTCAAGTACAAGCTTAGTGCCACAATAGTTAACCCATCTCGCGCCACTTTGCCAATGAGCTTGTCGATTTCTTTGCGGTGCAGGAGCAGTTTTCGGTCGCGCTTTTCATCGGGACGGTAGTGAGGATTGGCCGTTTGCGGGAAGGAGATATGCGACCCCACCAACATCGCTTCGCCTTTAATGATGCGCACATACGAATCTTTCAAATTCACCTTGCCCATGCGAATGGACTTCACTTCACTCCCTTGCAAGGAGATCCCCGCTTCAAAGGTTTCTAGTATTTCATAATCATGCCACGCTTTTTTGTTGCGTGCAATCGTCTTACCCATGGTGTTGTATCCTAAATAAAGTACTGCCACTTCCGCTCATTTTCCAAGCACCTTGTACGTAAGGCACAAGGGTTGGGTAGAGAGCAAGGGCAGGTGCTAACAAATCATTTAACGTGTGCGCTTCCATTTCACGCAGCAAGGTTTCGCTCTTACATGTAAGCATTTCTTCTGCAAGCGCGGGGTTAATCGTCCCTAAAAAATCTTCACGAAACGCTTTGTACACTTCTGGCGTTGCGCAAAAAACAGGGGGCGTAAACCACTCCAGCAACGGCACATCTTCCTCAAAAGGCATAATCATCTCCCCAATGCCACGTACGTTTGCACTAGGAATATCATAGACAAAAAAAGGTACGTCCGCTCCCACTTTGGCGCCCAAATGCGCCAAGGCTTCCACGCTTAAGCCAAGGCTCAAAAGACTATTGCACGCGCGCAAAAACGCGCCCGCGTCAGAACTTCCGCCCCCAAGCCCTGCTCCTTGAGGGATATGTTTGTTTACATGTAAGGCATGTTGAGTAAAAAAATCTTCCAGTTGTTTTTTAAATCCTGCGCGTTCAAGCACACGGTATGCTTTGGTTAGGGTGTTTTCTTCGACCCCGCACACGTCGCCCATTCCTTCAAGCTCAAATCCCGCCCGAGGCGTAGATTTGGGCACAAAAGACAAGGTGTCATGCAAGGCATCCACGCGCACAAAACGGGAAGCCAATTCATGGTACGCCCCACGTGTGCCCGTGATTTTTAAAAAGATATTGATTTTGGCCGGTGCAACGAAGGTCATTGTTTCACTTTTAACCGCTTAGAAAGCGCGCCAAGGTCAGGTGCATCTGCACTTTTACTGGCAACAATGTTGCTGTCTTTGACCGCTTCTGCTAGTTCGCTACGTAAAATGAGTACCTCTTTGGGTGCTTCAATCCCAAGCTTGACGACCCCTTTTGAAATCCCCATCACACGCACCACGACCCCATCCCCAAGGCAAATCCCTTCGCCCTCTTTCCGTGAGAGTACTAGCATCGCTCCATCCTGTTGAGTTGATACATCACACCCTCAGGCGTGATATCGATGATTGAAAAAAACGCTTCAAAAACCACCAAATAGCGTCCTTCTTCTTGGGTTTCAAAGTTTTCCCGTGCCAACACTTTGCCATCTAAAAAATCCGCCTCGTCGGCCTTATACACATTCACAGGAAGATTGATGACCTCCAAAGGGTCAAGAGCGCGTTCTTCCTCAAAGGCAAACACCCCTTCACAGAGGCGCTCAAGCGCACTCAGCGCGCCATCAAAGCCAAGTTTAGCACTAATCATTTGCCCGATGGAACGCACATATGCCCCTTCACTCACACTCACTTCAAAGGTGATAAACGGATGGCAATACTGCACCAGTGTTGCTTCGTAAATCTCCATTTCCACGGGAGCCAAGACCACTTCTTTGTCTTCTCTGGCTAGCGCATAAGCGCGTTTTCCGTCGATTTTTTTGGCACTAAATTTGGGAGGAACATACACATGCTTGCCCGTCAGATTTTGAAAAATAAAACTTAACGAATCAGGGTGAAAGGGTAGCATCGTCTCAACCGTCTCGATGCGTTCACTGTCCAAACTCTCGCTTTTAGCACCCACCCATAAGGTCGCGCGGTACCGTTTAGGGGTTTTGTTTAAAAACTGAAACAACTTCGTATAGGTTCCAAAAGCGACAATCAAACACCCACTAGCAAAAGGATCAAGGGTGCCTGAAAAGCCCGCTTTTTTGACGCCATACTTTCGCTTTAGGCGGCTTAAAAAATGGTTGCTTGAAAGGGTTGGGGGCTTGTGGGCGACAAACAAACGGTTCATTAAATTTTTTCCACAAAAGAAGCTAAGATATCCCTCTTGGAGCCACCAAAATTGATTTTGAGTTTAAACTCACGCCCTACTTTGCTAATCTCTACCACGCGCCCCATCCCAAAAATCTTATGTTTTATCAAATCACCTTTTTTAAAGGCGGTGGTTTTTTCAAGCACCAAACTCCCCTCACACACGCCCGATTCTTTTAAAAATCGGCTCTTGGAAAGCTCCGTACGACGCCCTTTGTAAAAACGGCTTCCTGAGTAGCTCAACGTCAACTCTTTGCCTGCTCTAGTGATGGCCACATAGCCCAAACGTCGCTCTTCTTCGATGTCGCTTCCATCCCCCACCAAAGGGAAAAAACCCTCTTCCATTCCCATGACAAACAAATGGTCAAATTCCAACCCCTTGCTCGCGTGAACGCTCATAATCATGATGGATTCTGTGTCAATTTGGTCTTGGTCGCTTTGTAAGGCCAGTTCATTTAAAAAATCGTCCACCGAAAGGTCGGGGTTTTGCTTGATTTGGTCGCGAAACAAACCGTAAAATTCATCAATGTTTGACACGCGCTCTAACGCATCGGGCAGTTCGCTGTAGTATTTTTTTACCCCAAAGGTCTCTTCAAGGGCATCGATAATCTCATACGTCGCCCCACTGGCCACTTCACGCAATTTTTCCAACTGTTCCACAAAAAGCACCAACGCTTCGCTGGCTTTTTTGCTGCTCACCCCATCTAAGGCGCGGGCATGTTTGGCGATGTAGTCGTACATGGACATGCGCGCTTCATGGGCACCGCCTAGGAGTTTATCTACCGTCACTTTTCCTAGGCCTCGCTTGGGACGGTTGATGATGCGGCGCAAGGAAAAATCATCATGGGGGTTAGCCACCAAACGCAAATAGCTAATCAAATCTTTAATCTCTGCGCGCTCGTAAAACTTCACCCCACCTACCATTTTGTACGACACGCCTTCGCGGTTTAGTCCTTCTTCGAGGGAGCGGCTTAGGGCGTTGATGCGGTAAAGCACTGCGATTTCTTTGGGATTCACACCTGAATCAATCAGTTCGCGAATGCTTGCAGCAATAGCGCGCGCCTCTTGGGTTTCGTCGCTGGACTCTAAAAAAACGATTGCTTTTCCATCGCCCCGTGTGCTCTCAAGCACCTTTCCCATGCGCCCACGGTTATGGTCGATGAGTTCATTGGCTGCGGCGAGGATTTGGTTAGTGGAGCGGTAATTTTTTTCCAGTTTCACCACTTTGGTGTTGGTAAAATTTTCCGCAAATTCTAAAATATTGCGAATATTTGCCCCACGCCATCCGTAAATACTCTGGTCATCATCCCCTACCACACAAATGTTTTCGTGAGTAGAACACAGTTTGCGAATGAGCCGGTACTGCAAGTCGTTGGTATCTTGGTATTCGTCAATCATAATATACTGATACCGCTGGCTTGTTTGGGCGCACAAATCGGGGTTTTCTTCTAAAATCCGGTAGGTTAGCACTAGCAAATCATCAAAATCCACCAGATTGTTTTGCGCCAAATAGGCTTCGTATTGTTCGTAAAGCTTGGCGATTTGTTTGTAGTTTTTTTGCTCCGCTTGCACCCACGCTTCACTAGGGGAAATGAGAGAGTTTTTATAGCGCGAAATCTCGCTGGCCACGAGGGAAGCGGGCAATTCACCCCCAAAGTTTTTAAGGATGCGTTTTTTGTCGTCTGTGTCAATCACCACAAAGCTGTTTCTTCGGCCCAATTTTTCCATGTGGAATTTTAGAAACAACAACCCGAATTTATGAAAGGTACACAACAAAGGAGGATAAACCAAAGAAGCCTGCGTCCTAGCAAGCATCGCCATGGCGCGCTCACGCATTTGCGTGGCTGCTTTGTTGGTAAAAGTTAGGGTTAACGTAGAAGCAGGGTCAACACCCACCTCTCCAATCAAATACGCCAGTCGCGATGTGATGGTTTTTGTCTTCCCGCTTCCCGCTCCTGCCAAAATTAACACAGGGCGACTCACCTCTTCTACTGCTTCACGTTGTGCTTCATTAAGCTCGTCTAAAATCGCTTGCATGCTTCTCTTTCGTGATGAAATTTCCTGATTTTTTATAGTATAGCAAAATAAACATTAGGCCTCTCTTTGCGCCTTTTACAGGACATATTCGCCTCTTTTTTGGGTTTTTTCACCCCCTTTGTTCTAGGCCCCCGTCTTTGAAACTGTTTCTAGAAATATCCAAAGCAAAAAAGCGCATAAAAAGGTTGTTTATATTATCAATCTTAGTTATAATGTCCATCGCATTCTCCAAACTTACTAGGCACCAATGCCTTAAAAATTACACCTTACAAGGATTTAAATGTTAAGAGATTTTACAAAAATCGAAACGTTTTTGGCCGTGGTAAAAGAAAAAAGTTTCTCCAAAGCCTCCAAAAAATTAGGCATTAGCCAACCTGCTGTGACCCAGCAAATCAAACTCCTAGAAGAGTACATGGAAGCTGCTATTGTGGACCGAAAAAAGAATGGCATCAAACTCACCAAAGAAGGGGAAGAGCTCTATCGGATTGCTCAAAAACTTGAAAAACATATTTTAAGTGCTGAAAAAGAGTTGCTTCGTGTCATTGGCAAACAACTCACCTTTGTCATTGGTGCGTCTTTTACCATTGGAAATTATATTTTGCCCGATTTTATTGGCAACATTAAAGACATTATCAACAACGATGTTATGATTAAAGTGGATGATTCAACAGTGATTCTTGAAAAACTACTGGAAAAGAAGGTTGATGTGGCACTCATTGAACACCCGCTTCAAGAAGATGGCGTGGCGTTTCGGGAGTGGATAGAAGACGAGTTGGTACTAATTTCCAAAAGCCCACTTCCAAAACTTGTTAAAAAAGAGGAGCTTTACAGCTACGACTGGATTTGCCGCGAAGAAGAGTCTTTGACGCGAAAGATTATCACCGAAGCCTTTCATGGCATCGGAGTCGACTGCCAAAATTTTAACCTTAAAAGCATCGTTACTACCTCAACTGCGGCAAAACAAATGGTTTTAAAATCTTCCAACCAAGGTGTCCCAACGGTTTCTATTGTCTCTAGGCACATTGTTGAACATGAGGTGGAAAACGGCCAGCTTCACCTCGCGCGCGTCAAGGGGCTCAAACTTACCCGCCCTCTCTTCCTTGCCCACCTCAAAGAGCGCAAAAACGACCCTTTTATTGACAACGTGTGTACTTACATCATGGGAAAAAAAGGGCTTAAGGCTTTTTAAATAATTTTTCGTTTTCAGGGTTGGAAAGTAAGGCGACCATGGATTTTTCAACCCCACCTTTTTCAGGCATCCCTGCCGTTGTTTCATTTTCCCTCGGAATAGAAAGGTTAATAAGCACAGGCGTTTCTT
>JACUTV010000175.1 GCA_014859645.1 Campylobacterales bacterium | reverse complement strand
AAAAACAGGGACAGGCTACTTTAGATCCCATTTTATGCCTAAAATGCTTTATGCGTATGGATTTTTTTGGGGTTTAAGGGTGCGAAAAGAGAGGCTGTTTTGCTTTAAAAAGTAGCCTCGTCCCCATTTTCTACAACAAAGATAGTTCAGATGAAAAAACGCAAAAGAAGGTGGCCTCACCATTTTCTCTTACATGTAAAGTTTTCAGTGGTTGTTTTTGACTATGGCAACAACATAAAACATTAAGAATTTCACTTAAGTTTAAATACAATATAAATATGAAATAATTATTCTATATACAAAGGAAAGAAATGTATAAATGGAATGAAGATAAAAACAGTATCTTGAAATCCACCAGAGGCTACAGTTTTAATGATGTTTTAGAGGCAATGCGAAAAGAAGGCGTTGTGGATAATTACAAGCATCCAAACAAAGAAAAATATCCCGATCAATACATTTACGTGGTCTCTTTGGACGGGTATATACATTATGTTCCCTATGTGATAGACGGGGATGATATTTTTCTAAAGAACATTATCCCAAGCAGAAAGCTAAATAAACTTTATGGAGAAAACGATGAAATACAGCAGTGAAGAGCTAGAACTTCTAGAGATGATTGAAAACGATGAAATGAAATCTGTAGCATTTGACAATGATGCAATAAAAGCGATGGCAGGAGACACGCTCGACTATCTCAAGCAGAAAAAACAGATTAGCATCAACATAAAGCAGTCGGATTTGGACTTCATCAAACAAAGGGCAAATGACATAGGCATTTCGTATCAAAACATCATCCAAGCCTTGATACATAACTACACTACAGGGAAACTCAAACTGCGCGTGTAAAGCCTGTTTTGCTTTAAAAAGTAGCCTCACTTCTCCTTTTTCTTGAGTTACATGTAACGATTTCAACAAAAGCACAACAAAAAAAAGTTATTTAAAATACTAATCCTCATTTTCTGGGGTGGCCCGGTCGGGAGATTGCATTTTCGCTATACTTGCTTAAAAAAAATGAATATTTTTATTTCCAAGGAAAGCAGATGAGGAGAAATCCCTTTTTTTATTTTTGTGCCACTTTAGTGTTTGCCTACACTGCGGCGACTCCACTTTTGGCAAAAGACCGTCCTGCGCTTTTTCAGGCTATCTCCAACAACAAAATCGATACCGCAAATGCGTTGATAAACAGTGGCGCGGATGTAAATGTGGTTTATGACAAAAAAACGCCGCTGTGCGAAGCACTTCTGCGCAAAAACTACGCTATAGCAACGCGTATCATTCACGCGCCAAGCGTTGCGGTAGATAAAAGGTGTATCACGATTGACCGAAATTATGATGAATGGGAGCGCACACCGTTGATTATCGCGGTGCAAGAGGGTCAGGTAGAACTCGTTGACCTTTTGCTAGAAAAAGGTGCCGACATCAACGGAAGAGACAGGATGAATGATGAGCCTCTTTCTAGTGGAAATACCCCTTTGATGTACGCCGCTGGATTTGATAAAATCGAGCTGGTTTCGCGCCTTTTGAACAATCCTAAAAAACCAGACGTTAATGCTAGAAATAAACGGGGCAAAAGAGCCTTGTGGTACGCTTCAGAAAATGAAAATCTCGACATAGTGAAAACCCTCTTTGCCTATGGCACAAAGATAAACATAGCAGATAGCGCAGGTGCTTCCATACTGACCACGACTGTTGAACACAAACAGTATGATGTTTTGGATTTTCTTGTCGCCAAGGGCGCGGACATCAACCATGCAGACAAGATAGGCCACACGCCACTTATGGCAGCTATCGGTGCTGAAGATAGTACGCTAAGGTATGTCGAAAAATTCCTAAGTTTTAAGCCAAAACTAAATGATATTCCCCAAGAAGATGCGGCGTTACATGTAGCAACGCGTATGCGTTCGGTTGGCGTGATAAAACTCTTGCTAGACAATGGGGCACAGATAGACATCGCCACTTCTTCTGCTAAACGCACCGCGCTCCACAACGCTGCCATTTCAAAAAACAAGGATGCGGCAGAGTATCTCATCAAGCGGGGGGCCAAAATGGAAATCCCCGATAGCGCGGGTCACACTCCTTTGATGGGGGCTACCGTACAAGCCGACCCCGAGATGGTGCAACTCCTCATTAAAAGCGGGGCGGCTGTTGATGTGCGACCTTCTTCAAATATCTTGCTAACGCCTTTGGTGGCGGCCGCGGCCAATATTGACCCTTTTAAGCACAAGGATTACATCTCTATCCTCAAAACTTTGCTGGACAATAAAGCGGATGTTAACTTTCAAGCTGGAAATGGAAGAACAGCGCTCATCGCAGCGGCTCAAAGTTCCAATCATGCGCAAGCTTATGAAAAAGCCCAGTTGTTGGTCGCAAAAGGAGCCAATCTAGACATCGTCAATGACAAAGGAGAGACAGCACTCATGCTTGCTAGCGATACTGGAAACGGCAAGCTAGTAAAGCTTCTTCTCCAGAGTGGCGCGGATGTCAATGTAAAAAATGGCGCGGGAGAGTCTGCGGTGAATTATGCAAACCGTCAAAACAATCAAGCCATAAGCACAACACTTGTTGAAAAAGGGGCAAAAACAGAGGCGCCCAACATCAAGCAACACGTAACCCTAAGTTCGCTTGTCGGCACGTGGGAAGGCTATCAAGATGACCTTCCCCAAGCTGTGTATAAAATCGTTTTGGGCAAAGACAGCACTTATGATTTTGCTTCTAGGCTAACACCCCAAATCCTGAAAAATTTCCCCGCAGGTTCTATGAACCCAGTCATCGCGGCACACAAAGGTAACTACACCCTCAACAACGACATCCTCATCTTGTACCCAACGGGCATCGCACCTGTCTCGATGCACTGGAAACTAGAGAAAAATACATTGGTACTTGACAATAAAATCAGATTGAAAAAGCCTTACATGTAAAGCCTTGAAATTTCTAGGCGCTTTTAGTTATTACTCCACATTTTTTATTCCCATTGAAAATTTATCTGATATGATTGCTCTACCTAGAAAAAAGGGAACAGATGAAACCAACCATGATTTACGGAACAGCGTGGAAAAAAGAGAAAACCGCGACTTTAGTAGAACTTGCAATACAACAGGGTTTTCGTGCCCTAGATACAGCGTGTCAACCAAAACATTACAATGAAAAGCTCGTTGGGGTTGGGGTACAAAAGGCACTTTTAAGCACAAATCTCACAAGAGAAGACCTTTTTTTACAAACAAAATTCACGCCCCCAGACGGGCAAGACCCCAATAACATCCCCTACAATCCCGCCGACCCCATAGAAAAGCAAATCAAAACTTCCCTAGCCGTCTCAAAAGAAAACCTCCAAACAGATTATCTGGATTCTTTGGTGCTTCACTCTCCGATTT
>JACUTV010000174.1 GCA_014859645.1 Campylobacterales bacterium | reverse complement strand
TGACAAGGTTATTGTGGCCCCAAATCTCCACACTCACGCTATTGTCATGAACATGACAAAGGACAAAGAGGGTAACTGGAAAGCGATTGAGAGCCAAGACATCTTTAAAAACTATATGGCGTCAGGCATGACTTACCGCTCTATTATGTCAGACGCATTACAAAAAGCAGGGTTTGAAATCAAAGTAACCGACGTGAACAAAGGCTTTTATGAACTCGCTAGTGTACCGCAAGAGACCAACGAAGTAATGTCTCCCCGCTCAATGCAAATAGCCGAAAAAGTAAAAGAACTTCGCAAAGAGTTTCCAAACATGCCAATAGGTGAATTGAAACAAATTGCGGCTCATAAAAGCCGGTCTTGGAAAGGCAAAATCGACAGAGCAGAAATGCGAACGCAAAACGTGGCAATAATGGAAGCGTTAGGATTAGACACAAACGCGCTTTTGAGCCGTGAAAATATGCAACACCAAAAAAAGGAATTATCGGAAGAAGAGCTACAAGAGCTTATGCACAACGCAATTAAGGCAACCACGGATGAAAAGGCGGTCTTTAAAAAAGAGGATATTGAAACAACCGTTTACAAGTTTGCTTTAAAAGACGGCGTGTCTATTGAAGAGGTGGAAAAAGCCTATCAGGAAGCCATGCAATCTAAGGATAAAAACAAACTTTTATACTTGGGTAAAAACCACTGGACCACTAAAGAGTTTGTGCAGATTGAACGATTCCTTGTCAACTTTACAGAGAACACCCAAGGAGCTATTGAAGCTCCAAAGACGAAAGCCGGTGCAAAAATCCACACCAAAAAATATTCTGATGAACTCAAAGAAAAAACGGGTTATGGCATGACTAAAGGGCAAAAAGAATCAGCAGAATTAATCATGAGTGCAAAGGACCAAATCATAGGTATTCAAGGCGACGCAGGAACGGGGAAAACAACCATGCTAAAAGCCGTAAATGCAATCTTGGGAAGTGAGGATTTGATAGGCTTGTCTTACACTGGCAAGGCCGCAAGTGAAATCGAAAGAGCCACAGCCTCAAAAGACATGTACGAAGAAGCAGGAATCAAGAGCATGACAATTGCGAAGTTTCTACATGCAGCTAAGAAAATGCCAAAGGATGAAAAAGAAAAGTACCAAGGTAAAAAGCTAATTGTAGACGAAGCCTCTATGCTCTCCACCCGTGACGCCCAAAAACTTTTCAATTTCGCAAAAGAGAGCGGATCACAATTAGTCCTCATGGGTGATACAAAACAATTCAGTGCCATCAATGCCGGTTCACCTTTTCGCTTGCTTCAAGAAAACGGCATGCAAACCGCCAAAATGGAAGAAGTGCTAAGGCAAAAAAACGAAACTTTAAAGGAAGCAGTATCTTATCTGAATAACCCAACCAAAGAGCGAAATGAAAGGGCACTGGAAACTCTAAAAAAAGCGGGAATGATTAAGGAGATTGGAACATACGAAATCGACGGGGAGAAAATAACCGACAAAGAGCTTTTTAGGGAAGAGGCTATTAATGAAATGGTAGAGCTCTACTTTCAAAACGGTGCAAAAGCAGACATGGTTGTAAGCTCCAAGGATACCTTTTCTCAATTGATTCTCACTAATACCAACGACATCAAAGACGAACTAAACAGCCGAATCAGGGAGCAAGCAAAAGAGAAAGGGATGATTGATTCGCAAGGTAAGCAATACAGCGTCCTTGAACCAGTGCGCTTAAGCCCCACAAAGAAATACTTTTCGGAGAACTACGAAAAAGACCAAATCGTAGAAATAGACGGAGCAATTAAGGGCATGGGTCACTATGAGAGGGGGAGTGTAAAAATTGCCAATACAGACCCAAAAAACGATTCAGTCACCCTCTCATTTAAGCAATATGACGCGGTGGAAGATGCTTTTGTTGATAAGACGCACGAAGTGAATTTGAGCAAAGAGGGCTTCAAGCTCACCACCTTTGAAGAAAAAGAGCGAGAGTTTGCCAAAGGTGACAAAATCGTTTTTGAGAAAAACGAGAACTCAAAATACCACGTAAAAAACGGTGAAACTGGAATCATTACAGCGCAAGAGGGCGACATGCTCACCATTAAGAAAGAGGATGGAAGCGAGGTTGAGATAGATACAAACGAATATAAATATCTTAACCATGGTTACGCAGTGACTACGCACAAGAGCCAAGGGCAAACGAGCGATAAAGTTTATGCTTTTATGGATTCGTCCATGCAGGATTTTAAATCCCTTTATGTGACGGTGACAAGGGCGGTTCACGACCTCAAAATCTGGACTGATGATTATGAGATGCTAAAGACCAAAACCAGCAAGGAAAACGAGAAAGAAAACGCCATTGAAGATAAGACCAAAGAAGAGATTGAATCTCTTTTGGGTGAAGGAAAGCTTGAGGAAGTGCGCGAGCTAATAGATAATGATGAATCAAAGGCTGACGCAATCGAAAAAGTGGTTGAAAAGCACAATGAAGAAAAGTTTTATGAAATTGAGGAGCCATTAAGAGGGAAGGAAGAGGAGAAAGACCCTTTTTTGGAACGTATGGAAAGTTTTCTAGGAGCAAGTAAACAAGAGCCCGCTCTAACGCGTGAAGAGCTCAATGCGCTTTTTGAAAAAATAAATCGAATGATACCTGGGCAAACAAGCGAACAGGAAGAAGCTCAAAAAGATACATGTAGGGAGAGATAGGGGCGTTCTAAATTTTGAGGACGCAAAAATGTTAATAAGGGTGTATCAAAAAAATAAGGAGGTAGAAATGGAATACAAAATTGTAAGTTCCACGCAAGGAATAGATGATTTTACACAAAAGGTAAATTGCCACTTGCGCAACGGGTGGGTTGTGTTGGGAAGCCCTTTTGTTTTACCGCCCAAGAATGAATCTCACAGGGTCGAGCTATGTCAGGCCGTGACAAGAGGGTAATTTATACCTTAGAGGACTTGCGCGAGTTTATGAGGGCGTATCGCAAAAGGCAAGGCGGGAGAGGAATGAGGCTAGGGCTGAAAGATTTAATTTTTCAGGACCCAGAAAAAAACAAAATGATTGAAAGGAGATGAAAATATGGGTGGGATGAAATTAGGGATTTTTGGAGGGCTTGCATTTTTTGTTTTAACCTTGGTTTTTACAAATATTGCAATGGAAAATAATCGTGCGGTGAGAGCGACACAAGACCAAATTTTTGGAATTGGGCAAGGACAGGTTCAACCGCAAGAACAGGCTCAGCGGGTAGTTCAGCCGGCTCAACCCGTGGAAAATGTCAATAAGGACAACAACGAAACAAAGCAAGAGGTGCAACAAGTTCAGGTTCAACCGCAAGGGCAGGGCTTAACGAAAATGCAAAAGTTTAATCAAGATTTTTCAAGCTTCGATAAAAAGTTTGAGGGTTTTGATGAAGAGTTCAGCAGAA
>JACUTV010000035.1 GCA_014859645.1 Campylobacterales bacterium | reverse complement strand
CGGTCGATTTCTTTGAGGCGGTCGTTCATGAGCGTGACCTTGTCAAACTCCACTTCAAACCAGTGGGCGCACAAGGCTTTAGCCGCTTGGTAAGAGGCTTGGATGCGCTTTTCGGTTTCGCTAAGGCTCATGACTTTGTGCTTACCCAAAAGCACCTTGTCGCGCACCGCTTGAAAGTCCTCAAGCACGATGCTCACCCCACCGCGTCTTAGGGCATTGATGGCCGCTTCGTTCACAAATGTCGCCAACGCCGCGCCGCTAAAGCCCACGCTCATGCGCGCCACTTCTTCCACGTCTACGCTCGAAGGCTTACCCTTAAGGTACGTGCGCAAAATCTTCTGGCGATCTTCAAAATCAGGCATCGGCAAGAAAATCCGCCTGTCAAACCGTCCTGAACGCAACAACGCTTCGTCTATCATCTCGATGCGATTGGTCGCGGCGATAACCATAACCCCCGAACTGTCCTCAAACCCATCGATTTCTGTTAACAACTGGTTCAGCGTTGCTTCGCGCTCGTCGTTGCGCATCCCGCCACGCGCCTTACCCACTGCGTCTATCTCGTCGATAAAGACGATGGAAGGCGCATAAGACTTGGCCTTAGCAAAGAGTTCACGCACCCGTTTTGCGCCCATTCCTACGTAAATCTGCACAAAACTTGCCCCACTTTGGTAAAAAAACGGCACATTTGCCTCACCCGCCACGGCTTTGGCTATCATGGTTTTCCCCACGCCTGGAGGTCCCACAAGCAGCACGCCTTTAGGAAGCGTTATCCCAAACGAACGGTATTTGCTAGGGTATTTTAAAAAATCTACGATTTCCGAAAGCTCTTCTTTTACCCCCTCAATCCCCGCCACGTCTTTAAAGCTCACTGTTGACACCACCGGAGTGATGCGTGCGGGCATGAGCGTTTCAAGCTCAAAGGCATGGTTGCGTTGTTGTTGGGTTTGCTGTTGGTCTTGGTTTTCCTTGTAGCGTTTGCCGTAAGAAAGCAAGGCAATCAACCCCGTAAACATAATCCCAAACAACACCAAGTCGTACAACAGCGGATTGTCTTTTTTCACTTCAACAGGCACGTGCTTAAGGAGTTCATCAATCACCACGCCGTCTTTGACGATGCTGTAGTAGCCCGTTTTGGTGTACAACACCACTTCGTCTTTTTCGATTCTTGCTTTTTCGATGGCGTTGGTGCTAAGCAGGGTTTCGTACATCTTAAGGTCAATAGCTTCAGGTCGGTTGCGCAGATACCCAAAGAGCAAAAGCCCCACAACAACACACAGTGCCATCACCGCGATGGCGAGTTTTTGAGACTTAAAAAGTTGCTTCATTATGGGTCTCCTTTGCTTCGTGTTGGGCGAGATTCACCCATTCTTTGGTCAAATCTTTCGTGGTGTGAATCTTCACGCGGTTATAAAATTGGTCGTATCCTGAACACACATTCCCCTCTTTTTCCTCTACTAAGACTTCTAGCGTCACACCCTCGTGCACCTTGCGAAAGGCAAAGTTTTTAGCTTCGATGAGCGCGGTGACTTGCTTGAGGCGTTCTTTGGCGATGTCCCCTGCGATTTGAGGTTTCATGGTTGATGAGGGTGTGCCGTCACGTTTGCTGTAGGTAAAGCAATGCATGTGTGTTAGGGGCAGTGCTTCCAAACGACGGTACGCATCTTCCCAGACTTGGGGCGTTTCGCCCGGATGTCCGGTGATAAAATCCGTCCCTAGGGCAAAGCCCTTTTCACGAAGTTCCCAAAACAGCTCTGTGTCTTTTTCGATGGTATTGCGCCGTCGCATGAGGCGCAGCATGTGAGACGAAGTGTGTTGAAGCGCTACATGTAAATGCCGTTCCAGCCACGGCTCACTCAAAATCTCCCGAAAACTTGCATCAATCTGCACAGGCTCAATACTCCCAAGACGCACACGGCGGATGCCCGAAACCGCGCCGATTTTCCCCACCAAACGCCCCAGCGAACTTCCCTTGTCTTTGCCGTAACTACCGATATTTGTGCCCGTAAGCACCACTTCCCCGTAGCCGTTTTTTGCCAAGGTTTTCACCTGCGAGAGGATAACCTCTTCCTCTTGCGAACGCGCATTTCCCCGCACAAGGGGGATGATGCAATAGCTACAGCGAAAATCGCACCCCTCTTGAATCTTTACAAAAGCCTTAGTTTTCCCCTCGTATTCGCTCACAATCTTGTGGTCGATGCTCGTTAAATCTCCCGCCTCAAAAAACGGCATGGGACGCGAGAGTAAGCTTTGGATGTTTTCGCGCTCCGAGTGCCCAAGCACCCCAAATACCAAGCCCTTGTCAAACAACTCTTGGCCTTTGCTAAGCGCCCCGCATCCTGCAAGGACGACTTTTTTACCTAACCTGTTTTGTTGGTTCACATAGCCCCTTGTGCCCACGTCTGCGCCGTTAGTGACCGTGCAAGAGTTCACCACCACGATGTCCGCTTCCGCCTCGCTCATCACCCGCTCAAAGGCGCCAAGGCTAGAAGCCATCACTTCGGTGTCGTAAATGTTCGTGCGGCATCCGAAGGTTTTAAAAAACACTTTTTTCATTAAAACAAAATATCCTTGTTAATATCTAGCGGCATGGGTTTGCGGGTGTCATTGAGGTTAATCGTCTGGGTTGGGAAGGCGATCGTGATGTCCTCTTCTTGGTTAATCGCATCCACAATATCTGCGCTGAGCGTACTGCGCAACGCCAGTGCCGCGTAAGAGTTGGTCATGTACCACACGCTAATAGTCAAGCCGTGCGGCTCCAAAAAGGAGTAGATGCGCGGTTCAACGTTGGTGTTTTTGAGGCTGTACTGGTCGCGCAGCATGTTGAGCTGTTTTCGTGCGATGTCTGTGTAGCCCTTGGAGTATTTTTTGACGATGTTTTTGATGAGATACATGGCTTTTTTGTGGTTAGAGGTAAAGGTAATGGTCACGTCGATGCCATCCCACACGGTTTTAATCGTCATATGGGTGTAGTTAGAGATGAGCGTGGTAAAGATGTAGTTGTTGGGGATGAAAACCACCCTCCCCGCACGCCTATTTTCAAGGTAAGTTGTGAGCGTGATGTCCTCTAGAATCGTGATGCGCAACAGGGAAATGTCGATGATATCACCCACATAAGGATGCCCATCTTTTTTCACTTTTACGCGGTCTCCCACGTGAAAACTCCCTCCAAAGGTGATGACAATCCACCCCAAAAGGCTCATAAACATGTCTTTCATAGCAATCGCCAAACCCGCTGAAGCAAAGCCCACGACCGTCACAAGGTAGGTCACGTTTTCGATATACGCAAAAAGCAAGATGAGCACGATGAGGGTGAAGTTGACAAAGTTGATGGCTTTGTTGGCGGTATAGTAACGCTCGTTGTCTTTGATGTAGCGCTTAGCAACCAACTTTAACAACAACGAAAGCACGATGACCACCAACACAAAAATCCCAATGTTAACAGCACGCTTTATTTGCTGTTTAATCTCTGCACTCACCCTAGTGACAGACTCTTCCACGCGCTTTTCGTACACAGTAAACGTTGTTGAAGCAATGTCTCGCGCAGCTTGAAACTCGGTAATCTCTTGCTGCACAATCCGTAGTTTTGCCTCATACGCCCCCTGCGGGTCAAGCATCAAAAGTTCCTCAAGCATGCTCGCTTGCTCTTCAAGACGTACAATCAACGCTTCCAAGCCCGCCAAACGCTGCGCAAACTCGTCCTGCTGAGAGCGCAATTGTTTAATGAACGAAAACCCTGAAATAATCGCAATAGGATTACCAACTTTTGGCACTTCTCCCATTTCTGGCGGGCGAATCATCTCCGCAAAAGGCGAACGGCGAAACTCCAAAAGCAACTCCACTTGTTTTTCAAGGGTTTCTTGTTTTTTAGAGAGGATTTCAACACGTTCAATGGACGCGCGGTCGCGCTTGGTTTTAAGCACGGCAAGCTCTTTTTCTACCTTTGCTAGCTCATCGTTTAGCGATTGGTGGGCCACAAAGTTACTGTAACGCGTAAGCCAAATATTGTTTTGAAGCTCTTTTTCGATGGCCTCCACTTGACCGCCAAGCGAAGCAATCTGCGCTAAAAGTTCTTCATTAATAGGTTCTGGTTCGGTGGTGTTGACTTCTGCAAAAAGAAGGACAAATCCTAGGCACCATGCCCCAAAAATACGCCTCATCGGTCAAACTCCCGCAAGACTTCCAAGACCGTTTCTTTGGGTGCATCTTTGACGATAGCGTACCCGCCGATGCTTTTTGGCACAATGAACGTGATGGTCGCGTTGAGACTCTTTTTGTCAAGGAAAAAAGCATTGTAAAAGCGTTCAGGGTTTTGCACAGGATACCGAAACAACAACCCGTACTGCTCCAAAAGCTTCTCAATGCGTGCGCATTCTGTCTGTGTAAGGTAGCCTAGTTTTTGCGCCAAGGCGTTCGCCATGCGCATCCCAATCGCCACGGCTTCTCCATGCAAAAAGGCGGTGTAGCCTGTCTCGTTTTCGATAACATGGCCAAAGGTATGGCCGTAGTTAAGCACCGCGCGCACACCCGCTTCTTTTTCATCTTCTGCTACCACTCTTGCTTTGATAGCAATGCTTCTTGCGATGGCTTCACGCAAATGGGAAGGCGTACTTAAGGGGTGATTTTCAAGGTAAGCAACAAAGTCCGCGTCAAAGGTCACCGCCATTTTGACAATCTCCGCTACCCCTGCACCAAACTCGCGCGCAGGAAGCGTGGCTAAAAATTCACTCTGGCAATACACCGCACTAGGCTGATGAAAGGCGCCAATGAGGTTTTTGCCAAAGCGGTTGTTGACCCCTGTTTTACCGCCTACACTCGCGTCCACTTGGGAAAGAAGCGTCGTAGGGATTTGGATAAACCTAATTCCGCGCTGAAAAATCGCCGCGGCAAAGCCTGTCATGTCGCCCACCACACCGCCGCCAAAAGCGATGAGTGTAGCATTGCGGTCAAAGCGATGCATGAAGAGATTTTCTAAAATCATCTCTACATTTTGGAGTGTTTTGTGAGATTCGCCATCAGGCACCGTGATAACATACACTTCGTCCGCATCAATCCTTGCAAGCAGTGACGCTAGGTGCAATCCTGCGACTTTTGGGTTAGTGACAATGGCGACCTTGCCGCGCAAGGTGAGGCGCTCGAGGGCATCGATAAAAACAGTGTAATTCTGGCTTTGGGCGGGGGCGAAGTCAATCGAAATGTTCATGGTGTTCGTCTTTGTGCGGTTTTAGATTAATTTTAACCCAAGAGCCCTTAAAAAGGGCTATAAACTGGTAGGAATGAAGAGTTGGTAGCTTTTGTCAAGGCGATGAGAAAGTTGCTCCAAATCGGTGGAAAAAATTGCAAAAGGAGAATGGGTTACGATTTTTTCATAAAAGGGGACAAATTGCAGTAAATCTTGGCGATTTTGAAGGCGGATGATGGGGTTGATTTCATCGTCTTGAATCACCTCCACGTCCTTGTCAAAGAGCTTGGACAGGTTTTCAAAATGCTCCACCAAACTGCTGCGCTGGCTCTTTTTTTCAGGGTCGTAATGGTACAGCGTTACATCAAGATTGAGCTGAGAAGAAATGTCCAAAATCACCGATGATTCTTTTTCAACCTCTTCGCTATCACTGGCTAAAATCGCCCCCGTTTTCAAGCTTGAAAAGCCCCATTTTCCAATCTTAAACACTGGCAGTTTCGTGCGGTAAAACAAGCGCTTGAAGGCTTTAAAATACGCACCACTTGTTACCACCAACCCTACATCGTACGCGCCAACGTCTTTTATCAACACCGCTGCGGGCGTGGTAGCAAAGTAGTCCACTGTGACGTTAATGTGCCCATTGGGAAGGGTTTTAAGCTTTTCAAGCATCTCGCATGGCTTAGGGTTCAAAAGCTTTACATGTAGCTTTTTGCTGTTGATTTTTGAGTGCAATAACATGGTGTCATTGAGAATATCGCGCATCTCAGACGCGCTCATGCGCTGCATGTCGATGAGACAGTAGATATTGTTGCCAAAGGGCGAAGGAAATTGGCCGATTTCTTGCTTGACGCTTTTAAACACATTCATCAACACCATCGGATCGCCGATGGCAAGCATGACGTCGTTGGGTTGAATCATCAGCGTCGGGCGCGTCAAAATCAGCGCATTGTTACGGTAAATGGCCACAATACGCCACTTTTTTTGTTGGATACTGGCGATATGACGGTACACGTACGCACTGCCGATGGGGATTTGGATTTCCATGATTTCCCCGGCTCCAAGGCCTACGTTTTGGGCAATCACAGGCATGTTAGGAAGGTAGTCTGAAAAGCGCGATGCCAACACTTCCCTTGAATCAATCATGAGCAAGTTTTCATCTTCAAGGGCAACACCCCAACGGTCCATCAGCACAATCTGGATTTTTGGGTCGATTTTTCGGATGTTTTGATACGAAGCGATGGCATCAAGCTCCTTACTCACCAAAATCATAATCTGCGCAAACTCTTTGTGCAACACCAACGAAAGCTTGGGTTCACTGGTAGGGTCAAAATCTAAAAATTTGAAATTTTCGGGGACTTTTAGGGTTTCTGGCAAGGTTTTTTTACGGTATGTCACGACGGTGTAGTGGTTCTCACTCCCCTTGTGTGCCATAACTCTTTCTAAAAAATGTTTCGCTAGAATGCCATCGGCAATAATCAAAATCTTCTTCATTGCTGCTCCATAAAAAAAGGATAGTATACCAAAATGCACTTTGACTTAGAAGCAACCGACGGGCACGCCCGCGCTGGCACCCTCACCACGGCGCACAGCACCATCCAAACTCCTGTTTTTATGCCTGTTGGCACCGTAGGAAGCGTCAAAAGCCTCGACGCCTACGACATGACCGACATCCTTGATGCGAAGATTATCCTAGGCAACACGTATCACCTTTATTTGCGCCCCGGCGACGAGGTTGTTCGCACCATGGGCGGTTTGCATGGCTTTACCCAGTATGACCGTAGTTTTTTGACCGACAGTGGCGGGTTTCAAGCCTTTAGCCTCAGTGACATCTCCAAAGCCGACAAGGATGGCATCACTTTCAAAAGCCACATTGATGGCTCCACCCACTACTTCACCCCTGAAAAAGTGTTGGACATCCAAGGCAACCTGGGCTCCGACATTATGATGATTTTAGACGACCTCGTCGCTTTACCTGCCACCCAAGAGCGCATCGCCCTTTCCATCGAGCGCACTACCCAATGGGCGAAACGCTCCATCACCTACCACCGCGCCAACCAAGCCCAAGGAAAGGCGCAAGAGCAAAACATTTTTGCCATCATCCAAGGAGGTACCGACCCCGAGTTTCGGCGCATTAGTGCCACCCAGTTGTGTGAGATGGACTTTGATGGCTTTGCTATCGGAGGCTTAAGCGTGGGGGAACCCAACCAAGCCATGTACGACACCGTAGAACTTACCACACCCCTCATGCCCACCCACAAACCCCGCTACCTCATGGGTGTTGGAACCCCTGAAGATTTGGTCGAAAACGTCAAACGTGGGGTAGATATGTTTGATTGCGTGATGCCCACGCGAAACGCGCGAAACGGCACGCTTTTTACCAGTTTTGGGAAGCTCAACATCAAAGCCGCACGCTTTCAAACAGACGAGCTGCCCATCGACCCTGCGTGTGATTGCTTTACATGTAAGCGGTATTCACGCAGTTATCTAAGCCACTTGTACCGCGCGCGCGAATTGACCTTTTTTCGCCTTGCTTCCTTGCATAACTTACACTATTATCTAGGCCTCATGAAGCAAATGCGTCAAGCCATTTTGGCAGGGAAATTTGAAGGGTTTTATCGGGAGTTTTACGCCAAGCGGGCTTAAAATCCTCCCGCTTGGTTCCACATCTGCGCTGTAAAACGCACACAGCGGTTGCGCCCTTGCGTTTTGGCTTGGTATAACGCCACATCCGCAAACTTGATGGCATGCCAAAAGCCGTCTGTGTCCTGAGGAAACTCGCACACGCCCACGCTTATGGTTTTTTTCAAAATGCCTGTAGGGATTTTAAAGCTCGCCTCTTCGACTTTTTTGCGAATCTTTTCTGCTATTTCCATCCCTTCATTCGCTTCCACATCCACCAATAAAATCAAAAATTCTTCGCCACCAAAACGAATCACCACGTCTGATTCACGAATGGCATTTTGCAAAATGTGTGAGGTGTCTTTGAGGAGTGTGTCACCCACATCATGGCCATGTTCGTCGTTGACTTGTTTAAAATAATCCATGTCACACATCAATAGAGCGATTTGTTTTTGGCGTCGCAACACACCTGAAATGATTTGCGTCGAATGGTCTTGTAAAAAACGTCGATTATACAAGCCTGTCAGGCTATCTACTAGCGAAGACTCCCTTAGCGTGTTCATGAGTTGCTTGGTTTCAATCACCGAAAGGGAGTGTTTGATGTAGGTTTGCGCCTTGAAAAGTTGCGTTTGAATCTGCGCCCCATCGCCCTCTTCTGCTTTTGAAAAGACAAACTGCACCACGCCGCTTGAACGCCCGCCCGCCACCAACGGAACACACACATGGTGGTGGGTTTGGGTTCCCATAAACTGGCGACACACGCCTTCAAACTCAAAGGAAGAGATGGTGTGACCCGTCTTTTTTGCCCGGCACAAGCACGCATCGTGCAAGATTTCAAGGTTGCACAGCATGGCTTCTTCGCCCCCAAGGGCAGGTTCCACTAAACGCATGGTGTTTTTTGCAGTGTTGATGTCAAAGATGCGGCACGCTTTCATGCCCGCTTGCTGCTCAAACACTTCTGCCAAACGGGTGTAGACCATTTCCAAAGAGCTGTCTTCTTCGATGACTTTTTTAAACACTGTCACGCCATAAATCGTGTCCACGAGGGCATTGAACTCTTTAGAAAGGGTACCGATTTCATCTTCTGAAGTTACTTGCATTTTTTTGCCCAAATCCACTTCCCCAATGCCAATCGCATGAATCTGATCGGTAATTTGTGCGATAGGCTTAGCAAAGGCGTTTGTCAACCAACGGGTAAAAATAAACAGCAGTATTGAGGCGATAAAAATCGCCAAGGCGATGGTGTTGATGGCGATGCGGATGGTATCATTAATCTGCCCCTCATAACGGGCAAATTGCGTATTGGTGTGGGCCAAAAAGGTTCCCAACGTCGCATCCGCCCTTAAAAGCGATGCGCGCAGGGCTTCCGCATTTGACACAACCTCGCTGGCCTCTTGAATCTGCCCCAGGAGCGTTTTAAGCAACGCCGTTCCTTGCTCATCTTCTCTTGCAAGGGCGCGGTTTAAGACTTCAAAAACATTGCCCTCGCCCAACGCACCCGAGGTTTTCATGAGCGCTATGGACACATGTTGGTACATCTGGTGCAAGTTTGCTGAGATTTTGTCACTTCTAGCTTCGCGTGCCCCTTCAATGCTCGCTTGCATAAGCGGCTCTAAAGCCAGCGTAAGGCGCAAACTGGGCAAAGCGGTACTGGAAACTTGCGAATAACGAAAATGGACGAAGGTTAGGGAGCCGACCGCCAAAAAACCAATGACCATAAACCAAAACAAAGTACCGACGCCAAAAAAGGTAAATTTACTGCGAATAGGAAGATTCACAAAGGTAAGCAGTTGCACAAACTGCTTCCAAAACGAAGAAAAATGCATGGGGAACCTTTGGCACAAAAGTGTCAAGAGTATAATCAAAAAAGCGTCAGAGAAACCTTAAATATTGCTAAGTAAATTAGTATTAGCTTTACATGTAAAGATTTCTTACATGTAAAGCCTTTTTACTATTTCAAGCGCTCTTTCAAAGAAGCTTCGTGGGCGGTTAGCCCTTCGCAGTTTGCTAAGAGTGCGCAGGCAGGGCCGATGACATCAAGGCCCGCTTTGCTCATGGAAATGATGGAAGATTTTTTCATAAAATTTTCGACATTTAGGGGCGAATAAAACCGTGCCGTGCCTCCTGTAGGGAGAGTGTGGTTGGGCCCAGCGATGTAATCACCGATGGGTTCAGGTGTGTGGTGTCCCATAAAAATCGCCCCCGCATGGCGAATCTTTGGAAGCAAATCAAAGGGATTTAACGTCATCACCTCCAAGTGTTCTGGGGCGATTTCATTCATGAGTGCCACCGCTTCGTCCATGTCGCGCGTCACGATAAATGCCCCACGTTTGTGGATGGACTCACGGGCAATGGTCTCACGGCTAAGGCGGGGTAAATAGGCTTCTATTTCCTCTATCACCGCTTTTGCCAGCGCCTCATCAGGGGTGATGAGAATAGAACTTGCCATCTCATCATGCTCCGCTTGGGAGAGCAAATCAATCGCCACAAGGCGCGGGTTAGCCGTGCTGTCTGCCAAAATACCAATCTCACTAGGGCCTGCTATCATGTCAATATTCACATCCCCGTAGACCATTTTTTTCGCCGTTGCTACGAAAATATTGCCCGGTCCTGTGATGACATCTACCTTTGGAATCGTTCCCGTACCGTACGCCATGGCCGCAATAGCACTGGCACCTCCTACTTTGAACGCATGGGTAATGCCACACAAATGCAAGGCCGCAAGCAAGAGGTGATTTAGCTCATTATGGGGTGCGGGTGTGCATACCACAATCTCCTTCACGCCCGCCACAAGCGCAGGAATAGCGTTCATAAGAAGCGAACTTGGATAAGCCGCTTTTCCCCCAGGGATGTACAGCCCCGCCCTATCCACCGCGGTGACTTTTTGCCCCAGCACAGTGCCGTTTTCCTCGTACGTCATCCACGATTTGGGAAGCTGTTTTTGGTGGTAAGTTCGGATGCGTTCATACGCTACATGTAAAGCACTTTTAAGGGGTGCTTCTAGTGCTTCGTAGGCCTCTTTCATGGCGTTTGTGTCAATGCGCATGTGGCTAGGCGCGCTAGGGCTCCATTTATCAAACCGCGCAATGTGCTCACCAAGGGCTTCATCACCCCGTGCTTGAATCTCTTCGATGATGGTTTGCACCACGGGCGTTACCGTGCGCATGTCCATCTTGCCGCGTCCCAAAAGGGTTTGAAAAACCTGTGAAAATTCGGGTGCACTACTGCTGATACAATTCATACTATGTCCTAATCCTAGACTTTTGGCAACGATTTTAGCAGAGTTTACATGTAGACTGGTTTAATGGCCCCAGGAGGGGGTTTGCATAAGGTTAAAAAAATTAACCTTATGCTAGACTAACCAAAAATTGTTACACAAACATCACACACGAGGTTTGCATGCGACATATTATTTTGCTTTTTCTTTGTTGCAGTGCATTGGTTTTCGCCAATCCGCACACCCTACGCTTTGCCCCACTTCCCATGTTAAAATCCGAGATTGTGCTACAGCAATACGTGGGTATTTTTTCTTTTCTCTCCCAAAAACTTGGGGTAACCTTTGAGATTGTCTATTTCACTGATTATGAAAAAATACTTGAAGCCTTAGCCCAAAACCGTGTTGACATCGCCCACCTTGGGCCACTTCCTTATGCTCGACTTTTACACAACGCTATTCCCGTACAACCCCTTGTTCAGTTTTTAAATGAAGACGGAAAAAGCACCTATACATGTAGCCTTATCACCGCGCACCATGCACGCAATTTACCCCTCAAACAACACACCATCGCCCTCACACAGCCTCTTTCTACGTGCGGATTTTTAAGCATGTCGCACCTTTTGAAACGCGAAGGCATCGCTCTTGAAGAACAGCCTTATTTTTATGCGGACACCCACACCAATGTCATTTTAAAACTCTTACTAGGGGAAGCGCACAGTGGTGGGGTAAAAAGTTCTGTTTTTTCCGATTATAAGCACCTAGGACTTATCGAGCGAAGCCGTAGTACAGCCCTTCCTGGGTTTTTATGGGTAGGGTCTGCAAAGCTTCCAAGTGCGTTAGCCAAAGAGATTCAAGAGGCCTTGTTTTCCCTTGAACCTACAGGAAAAGATACAGATTTGATGCATTCTTGGGCTGATGCGTTCAAGCACGGCGCCATTGCACCAAATCTGGGTGAATACGAAGAGGTGTTAAATTTATACCTCAACACGGTGTTTCCATGATTTCTCTTAACACCCTGGGTCGACGCATCTCTATTCGCTCCAAATTGGCTTATCCGGTCTTTTTGATTTGTGTCGTATGTGTGTTGCTTGGGACGCGTGTTATCGAAAATAACCTCAACAAGCGCATTTACACCCAGCAAGAAGAAGAGATGGTGCTTTTTTCCAACCACCTTTTGTATACCCTTAAAGCAGATTTTGAAACCTTGTTTTTTAATTTTGGCAAAAACGCGCATTATTTTCAAAGTGCCAATACGGCCGCCCAAGAAGAGAGCATTAACCGCTTGCGCAACCTCCTCCAAAGCAGCGCTTATCAAGCTTATATTGTGCTTCCCCACGAGCAAGAGATTTACCTTACCTCTTTTGAAAAACCCCTACCTCTTGCCTCCAGGCTCAGGCCCAAAACGTTTCAAAAAGTAAACGGTTATTTTGCCTATAAAGACTATTTTTACCCGTGGGATTGGGAGCTTGTGCTGTTAAAAGAAAGTAGTGTCGTACAACAAATCATCGCCAACAACTCCCTTCTTGTCTCTGCCACGATTTCTGTGTTGATGGTTGTAATTATCATCTTTTTATTACTGATAATGCGCATCGTCATTCAAAAACCTTTTGCGCGGCTCTTTGCCCATCTTGAACAACTAGGAACCAACCTCAACACTCCTGCCCTTGAGCTTTCAACTTCTAAGGAAACCTTTGCCCTAAGTCAACACATTAACGCCATGAGTCAAACCTTGCGCGAAAAAAATGTGACGCTTTTGCATCAAAAACAACGCTACCATGACATTTTAAATGCCCAACCCTCTTTGGTATTTGTCACCTCTGGTACGGATATTCGCTATGCTAATGCCACTTTTTTTGACTTTTTTGACACCTATGCAACCTTGGAAGAGTTTAAAAAAGAACACCGCTGCGTCTGTGATTTTTTTGAGCCGGTGATGCAAAATGATTTTGTCCATAAAACAGAAAATGGCGAATGGCTCACACTGGTTCAGCATTCTGCCATCCCTAAAAAAGCGATGATTATTAAAAATGGCCATGAGCACATCTTTACGTTGCTTGCAAATTCCCTTAGAGGTGCCCAAGAAGAGTGCGTTGTTACCATGACAGACATCACGCCCCTCGAACACTACAAGCGCTTGCTAGAAAAGGGTAAGGAAGAGTTAAGTCGCCAACTTCATACGGACAAACTCACTCAGCTGCCTAATCGTCTTAGCCTTACTACGGCCCTTTCCATTGCACGCACTGCCTCTCTTGCGCTGTTTAATATTAATGATTTTAAAGAAATCAACGATTTCTATGGAGTAAAAACGGGAGACAAACTCCTTAGAGAATACGGCGAGCGCCTTGGAAAGCTTGGCAAAGAGAAAAATGTCGGTGTCTTTAAACTCTCTGCCGATGAATATGCCCTCTTCTTTCCCCATTTTCTAGACGAAGCATCCATTATCGAAACTACCATGTTTTTTTTGGAAACCATGAATCAAGAACTCTTTTTTGACTTAAGCACGATACGTCGCATTAGTGTTAGCACTAGCGCAGGATTGACCGTTAATACCTCAGGAGAAAAAGCCTTGGTAGAAGCAGATATTGCCCTTAAAACGGCTAAGAAAAAACAAAAGCCGCTCTTAACCTTTGATGAGTCCCAAGAAACACAGGCCAGATTTGCCACCAATATCGAATGGGCCAATCGTCTCAAAGAGGCCTTTGCGCAAGACAAAATCGTACCTTACTTTCAACCCATCTTCAATAACGCCACAGGGGAAATTGAAAAATACGAAGCCTTGGTGCGCATGCTTGATGCCGATAATGAACCCATCGCACCGTGCTTCTTTTTAGACGTAGCTAAAAAATCCCACCAATACTTCCAGCTCACCGAAACCATGATTGAAAAAACCTTTGCATTTATGCAAGACAAACCCTATGATTTTAGCATCAACCTCTCAGAGAGCGACCTCATGGATTACTCCATTAACTCCCTTATCGTGGAAAAACTCAAAAAACATGGGCACGGTAACCGCGTGGTCTTTGAGATTGTAGAAACCGAAAGGATTGATGATTATGAACTGGTCGCGCGTTTTGTCCAAGAAGTGAAACACTACGGCGCCAAGATAGCCATCGACGACTTTGGTTCAGGATTTTCCAACTTTCAACACGTAGCCAAACTCAACGTTGACTACATCAAAATCGACGGTTCATTGATTCAAAATATTCTCTTTGATGCCAACTCACTCGCTATCGTCGAAAGCATCCACGCCTTCGCCTCGCGCCTTGGCATCAAAACCATCGCCGAATACGTAGAAACCCTCGCTGTTTACGAAAAAATCAAAGCCATCGGCATTCACTACACCCAAGGGTATTTCATCGCCCAACCAAGCCCAGACCTTTACTCTTCATCGTAAAATTTTGATATTTTTTTGACACCATGCGGGGTATAATCCTCTACATGTAAACACAAAGGGGTTCCGATGGACTCATTATCATCGATTTTATTGTATGTGGGTGGGGATACTGTCTTGGTGGTGCTTGTTGGTCTTATTGCCCTAAAGCTCCTACAAAGTGCCTTTTAATTTATGAATCGCCATTATTTTATTTTTATCATCATACTTGGGCTCGTGACGCTTTTTAGCCATCTTTTGCGCCCGCATCTTGAACTTATCAATATCACACTCTTACACCTGATTCCTGTTTTGGTGATTGCCTTACGGGGCAAAATGATAGCAACATTTTTGGCCTCTTTAGTGGCAGTTATTTTACTTAATGTGCTATATGTACCGCCGTTGTACAGCTTCACCGTGGATGATATATTTTACCTTTGGAGTTTTCTTATTTTCTTTATCGTGGGTGGATTGGTGACCTCTCAAGCTAAAAAAATTCAAGCAAGCAAGATTAAAGAGATTCTTTTAAACACCCTTTCTCACGACTTAAAAACCCCGCTCTCTTCCATTCTTGGAAATACAACCTTACTGCTAGAACAACCCAAACTTCCCCTCCAATCCCAACTGGATATTTTGCAAGAAATCAAAACCTCTAGTGAACAAATGAACCGCTTGGTTGCCAGTTTACTTGATAATGCGCGCCTTCAAGGGGGAGATTCAGCCTTAAGGATGGACTGGTGCGACTTAGAAGACAGCTTGGGTGTCGCCTTGCAAGAATTTTATCACGACGAAAACAAGTTGAAGCTTTCACTTCAACACGACTTGCCCTTGTATTGGGGCGACCAAGAACTTCTTGTGCGCTTGTTTGTTAACCTACTAGACAACGCCTTTAAATATTCGCCCCCCAATCAAGCCGTTCATATCAAAATCACCTACGCTAAAACAAAGGCGTTTTACATCCGCTTTTTTAACCACGCTTCACCCGTTGATCCAACAGAAATAGCCAATATTTTTGATATTTTCTACCGCCTTGAAACCGCTGCGGACATTAAAGGAAGTGGGATTGGGCTTTCTATTTGCAAAAAAATTGTTCAGGCACACAAAGGAAGTATCGAAGCATTTTCACAATACGGAGGCATTGTTTTTTACATTACGCTCCCTGTAATCAAACATCCGCCCCGTCTTTTTAAGGAAAATATATGATTCTCATCGTTGAAGATGATCGCGCTATTGCTACCTTACTGGCGCGTTTTTTTGAACAAGAACACACAAAAACGCTAGTGGCCAATTCCAAAAGCGTTGCGTTGCGCCTTTTGCCCACCCACTCTTTTGAAGCAGTCATTCTTGACCTTGGTTTGCCCGATGGAGATGGAAAAACCCTTATTCAAACCATCCGAAAAGACCTCAACATTCCCATCATCATCCTCTCCGCACGGCACGAAGAAGCAGAAATCATTGCGTGCTTGGATTTGGGAGCGGATGATTATGTAACAAAACCATTTTCCACCAAAGAGCTTTTTGCGCGCATACGTTCAGCTAGCCGAAGAAGTAGCGGCACCCCTGCGACGCAAAACAGCTATACGGTAGGAGAATTGGCCCTCAACACCCAAAACCATACCCTCACAAAAAACGCCATTCCCATCAAGCTCACTCCTACCGAGTTTTCTTTGTTGGAGTTTTTCATGCGCCATCCCAACCAAGTCCTAACCCACAAACACATCCTTAAAGAAGTTTGGGGTGTAGGATACCAAACCCAAACTCAGTACCTTCGCACCTACATAAACACCTTACGCAAAAAGATTGAAATGGACACCACACGACCCAAATACATCCAAACCGAATCAAGCATCGGGTACCGATTTTTTCAACTACAGGAGTAATGCATGACCATTATTATCGCAGGCGCTGGACGGGTAGGCTTTCGCCTTGCCCGCACCCTAAGCCCAAAACACGACGTTATTATCATGGACCAAAACGAAGAGGCACTCAAAAGACTCAATGAAAGCATTGACGCATTGACGCTTTATGCCAACGTGGAAGACCCACGAAGTTACGAAGCCCTCAAAGGAAAAACTTATGATTTTTTCATAGCCGTAACAGATTCCGATGAAATCAACCTCGTGTGTTCGTTGATTGCCGATGAGAAGATTTTGGTCAAACGAAAAATCATTCGTTTAAAAAATCAGTTTTTTGCCAAAAGTTCTATCGCTTCAAAAATCGGTATTACTGATGCTGTGTTTCCTTTTAATACGGTCGCCGAGTCGGTAAAATCCCTTGCTTTAAACCCCATCGCCAACAATGTTAAATGCTTTAAAGGCTTTCCTCAAAAACTCATCAGCATCCGCGCGAACACGCCCAATACCCAACCTGTTCTTCTCTCTTCACTCGCATCAGAGTCCGTTAACATCATAGGCGTTGACCGAGGAGGTGATTTTTTCATCCCCGATGCCCAAGAATTACTCCAACCCAATGATGTCATTTTTTGTTTTGGAACCCCTGAGGCCATCCAAGCCCTTGGAGAAAAACTCCAAAACGCACCAGCGCGAAAAAACAGGTGTGGGGTTATTTTTGGAGCCAACACACTAGGCATCGAGATTGCCAAAGCACTCATTGAAAGTGGCATGACCATCAAACTCATCGAAAAAGACCTTGGGCTGTGCACCCAAGCTTCCCAACTGCTACAAGCCAATGCAACGGTTATTAACAGTAAATACGGAGATTATCGCCTCTACCAAGAAGAAGGCCTCGCAAACGCCGACATACTCATTGCCGCTACCGCTAACGACAATGAAAACATCGTCAAATGTATTGAAGCCAAAGAGCTTGGCATCAGGCGCGTCATTGCCATCAATAATGACATCGAGCATTATCGGCTTATGCACTCCTTGGGTATTATTGCCCTGAGGGGGCCGAAAATGAATGCTTTTTACGCCATTATGGAGATTATTAACTCCAATGTCATGGTAGAAGAGCGGCATTTTTGCGGAGGAAGTGCGCTCTCCTTTGTCCGTCGCTTTGAAAAAGTTCCTTTTTCTCTCTCCAAAAACCCAGCGCCCGAGGCGTTAATTTTTTACATGCAACACAATCACCTTTACACAAGCTTCCAAGCACTTAACCCAGATGAGCCTTTTACGCTGTTTGCATTTGCCAAACGCATCTACGAAGAAGGAGTCCGCACATGGATAAATATTCTGTAAAAAATATCGCCAAACTGCTTAGTATCACAGGAGTAGCCTTGGGGATATTTTTACTCTTGCCTGTGGTCGTGGGGGTTTATTATGGTGAGGATATTTGGCAATTTGGGCTCTTTGTTGCATGTTTTATTGGAGTCAACGGTGCCCTTTTTCTCAGCGTACGCACCCATGCTTTTACTCTTAGTCTCAAAGAAGGGATCTTAGGCGTTAACCTTATTTGGCTACTTGCAGGAGTTGCCGGAGGTGTTCCGTTGTGGCTCTATAGCGACATTCGTCCCATGCAAGCTTTCTTTGAGGCTATTAGTGGTTTTACAACCACAGGGGCCACAGTTTTTACTGACATCGAAGCGCTTCCTTACGCGCTTTTAATGTTACGTTCTTTAATGCAATGGCTTGGCGGCATGGGGATTTTAGTCTTAGGTGTTGGGCTTTTTTCGCTCATCAATCCTAGCGGCTCATTGGCTCTTTTTAAGGCTGAGGCTAGCGGGGTAAAACTGGAAAAAATAACGCCAAAAATCAAAGACACGGCACTCATGCTTTGGGCTATTTATTTTGGGTTAACCTGCCTCAACACTCTTTTACTCTACCTTCAAGGCTTAACGTTTTTTGATGCCCTCAATCACGCTTTTTGCACGCTCTCCACGGGTGGTTTTTCTACCAAAAACAGCTCTTTTGGGGCTTTTTTTGACACTCCTTTAGCCCTGTGGACTACAACTTGTTTCATGCTACTTGGTGGTGTCAATTTTTTGGCACATTTTAAGCTTCTCCAAGGAAGCACTGAGGGGTACCGCTATGAAGAAACCCGTTGGTACGGAGCTATTTTCTTTTCTCTTGCCTTTATCCTTACCCTTGTTGGGCTTGTGGCTGCTGAGCTTTCTTTTTTTGACGCACTAACCCATGGGTTTTTCAACATCGCTTCTTTGCTAACCACCACAGGATTTGCCTCAACTGACTATGAAACTTGGGGGCAGTCAGCCGTTGCAGTGTGTTTTATCGCCATGCTTATCGGAGGAAACGGCGGGTCAACTTCGGGCGGTGTAAAAGTTGTGCGTTTTGTTATTATCTACAAAGTTGTCATTGCTGAAATCAAAAAAATCATCCATCCCAATGCTATTTATGGGGTATTTATGAATAAAAATCCACTCAGCACTTCCCTTATAACGGCGACTTTTGGGTTTATGATGCTGTTTGTTCTAACCAATGCTGTGATTGTTATTTTCTTGTTTGCTTCAGGCTATGATGCGCTTACAAGCATTTCTGCTGCTATTGCTTGTGTGGGAAATGTAGGTCCGGGGTTTGCCCTAGTAGGACCAGCGCAACATTATGCTTTTTTTAGTGACGTGGAAGCCTTTGTGCTGGCCCTTGGAATGATTGCAGGAAGGTTAGAAATTTATACTTTTTTTCTTATTTTCTTTAGTGGGTTTTGGAAGCGTTTTTAGTGTAACGCTTCCCTTATGAAGATTTGGAAAAATCATACCCGCAGTGAAAACAAAAATTAGCACCCATGCGGTGTTGGGTTTGTCCACACTGGGAACACGCCCGCCCGTCTTTTTTTTCACGCAACGATGAGGCTAATTCTGCCGTGTAAATTCCCGTTGGCACCGCAATAATGCCATAACCTATTAAAATCAACACCGAAGCCACCAAGCGTCCAGAAAACGTCACAGGTGCAAGGTCTCCATATCCAACTGTAGAAACACTCACAAGCGCCCAATACATCGAAAGTGGGATGCTTGTAAAGCCATTTTCTGGCCCTTCTATTAGAAAAATAAGCGCGCCAAAGACGGTGATGATGGTCAACATAGCGAGTAAAAATACAAGAATCTTACGCCAGCTGTTTTGCAATGAATCTAGCAATATACTGCTCTCTTGGGTATAACGGCGCATGTGCAGCACTTCAAAAATACGCAAAATACGCAACACACGAAGGACAGCAAGGTATTGCATGCCGGGGAAAAAGAGCGACAAAAACATGGGTAACAACGCAAGCAAATCAATCACGCCGTAAAAACTACGGGCAAAACGCAAAGGACTTTGCACCACGCTCAAACGCACCACGTATTCAAGCGTAAAAAGAAGCGTAAACACCCACTCAAGAAGAAGAAACGTGTCTCTAAAATGCCCTTGCAACACGCTCACTGAGTCCATCAGTGCCACCATCACACTGGCCAAAATAATCCCAATCAACGCCACATCAAAGGCAGTACCCGCACGCGTATTGTGTGCGAAAATTACCTCAAATACTTTCTTTCTCCACGCCACATGTTCATGGGGGTCAGGAAAATGAAATCTACTTTTTTGCACGTTTTTCTCCTAAGTTTAGAGCACTTCAAATACGTCAAAAGCCTCTATATTACTGCTTTTTTCGCAACACTTCCACGCTCTCTCCCCCAATGCCCCAATTTTCCAAAGGCACCTCATCAATCACCACCACCGTAGTGGCGGGGTTTTTACCAAGGACACGCACCAGAAGGTCTGTTACTCCCGCGATGAGTTCTTTTTTTTGCTCCTTAGTCGCACCTTCTTCGGTGATTTTAATGTTCACATAAGGCATCAAGCTTCCTTTATGAGTGAGCGAATACTTTCAGCCACACCAAATTCTGGATACTCCTGATGCACCAAAACTGCTTGGGCAACAGTATGGTTGTCGTGGTTAAAAATAAGCGGGGCAAGAAAATTCACGCGCGATTCGTCCAACGGATTTTGCAAAAGAACAATAGCATAAACCGAAAACTTCGCCCCTGCACCAATCTCCAATAATTCGTTAATCGTAGAAGGAATATCCACCGCATATTCCCTAAGTTTAAAGGGGTTTACTAGGGTGAAAGAAATCTTTTCATTGTCCACATCGCGCAATGAAGCAAAGGTTTCATCAATCACGCTAAGGCGCACACGGTTCATCGCCTCAAAACCCAAAATCTCCGATTTTACGTCATATTCCATCAATACTCTCC
>JACUTV010000173.1 GCA_014859645.1 Campylobacterales bacterium | reverse complement strand
AAAAGTTCATTGGCTTTGTTCCAGTTGACCACACTCCACCACTCTTTGAGGTAGTCCCCACGGCGGTTTTGGTACTTCAAGTAGTACGCATGTTCCCACACGTCAAGGGCTAAAACAGGGGTGCCGCGCACTTCCATGACGTCCATCAACGGGTTGTCTTGGTTGGCGGTTGAGGTAACGGCGAGTTTTTTCTCAGGAGTCACGATGAGCCATGCCCAGCCAGAACCAAAACGGGTTGCGCCTGCTTTTTGGAAGGCTTCTTTCATCTTTTCCATGGAGCCAAAGTCGCGGTCAATGGCCGCTTTGAACGCGCTTGAAGGTTCGCCACCTTTGCCCACTGGGGCCATAAGTTTCCAAAAAAGGTCGTGGTTGTAGTGTCCGCCACCGTTGTTGCGCACAGTAGCGTTGTAGGTGGACATTTTGGCCATGATTTCTTCTAAGCTCATTTTGGCAAGGTCGGGGTATGTGGCCACTTGGCCGTTGAGGTTGGTGGTGTACGCTTGGTGGTGTACGCTTGGTGGTGTTTGCCGTGGCGAATTTAGACCGAAACACAAAGGGACAAAAACGGGGGTTAAACAGTGAAAAATCGAAAAAATAGTATGTTATTTTTGTGCCATATAAGAAAGCTATAAGAGGCTTTGGGCTAGCATTGAAGTGGACTTTATTGCATGTATCTACCTGCTTTGTAAACGAAGAAGGGAGGGCCCATGGCACTGCAAAATTCTGTCCCCTCAGTGTTGGATTTTTTTCGTCAAAGCGCGACAGCGATGCTTGTCGTTGCCCCAAGTACTGGCAAAATTATGGATGCCAACGATGCTGCTTGTGTGCTTTTTTGTTCTTCCTCCGCGTGCCTTTGTACGATGACGCTTAAGGAGATGAACCCCCAGCCCCCTTTTCATACTTTCCTCGACCTTGCCACAGCTTCCAAAGAGACGGGGGTGTGCGTGAGTGTTTCTTGCTGCTGTGCCAATGGCACGTGCAAAGAGATTGAATTGCGCTGTTTTTTTATGGATACGGTAGGGGAACCTTTGTTTTTTTCAGTGGCCCGCGAGGTGACGCGGGAGACAGCGTTCAAGCACAGCCTTGAACAACTTTTATCGCCACGGGCAAGACCCTCTTTTTATTGCAATAAAGAGGGAGATGTCAATGTGGTGGCAGTGATGATGGACAAGGCTTGGCGTAAAGAAGCGACCATGCGCCAACAACTTGCCGCAAACGTGTTCACTTATGCCAATGAGGGAATCCTCATCACAGACGCAATGGGCAAGATTGTGGATGCCAATGGGGCTTTTGTAAAGATTTCAGGCTTTGAGCTCGATGAAATCATCGGCCAAACCCCGCGTTTATTATGTTCCCGCATACACTCTCGAGAATTCTTTGTCGCCATGTGGGAAACCTTAAAAGTCCAAAAACATTGGTGTGGTGAGATTTGGAATCAGCACAAAGATGGTACCTTATACCCACGCTTGCTCACCATCAGTGCCATCGAAGATGCCCAAGGGAACGTTCAAAACTATGTTGCGCTGTATGCGGATATTTCCCACCTCAAGGCCCACGAACAAGAGTTAGAAAGGGCGGCGTATTATGATTTTTTAACAGGGTTGCCCAACCGTGCTTGTTTGATGGAAAAGCTAGAGCAAGCCATATGCCGCGCAAAAGGCAAAAAAACGTTGATGGGGGTTGCGTACATCGACCTTGATGGATTCAAAGCCATCAACGACACCCATGGGCATGAGGTGGGTGATGAGATTTTGACGATTATTGCTAAACGGTTGCAAGCGCAATTGCGCCAAGGAGACACCCTTGCTCGCCTAGGCGGGGATGAATTTGTCGCGATTTTGGAAGAGCTCAAAGACTCCAAAGGGTATCTTCTTAGCACGCGACGCTTGCTTGAGGTGGCAAGAAAACCTTTACATGTAAGGGGGATGGCGCTGGAGCTTTCGGTGAGTATTGGGGTGGCGTTGTGTCCGTTGGAAACCCACGACCCCCAAGAGCTGATGCGTTACGCGGACCGCGCCATGTACCTTGCCAAGCAAGCAGGAAAAAACCGCTGTGTGCGCTACGGCCTAGGTTCCGCTACGTTTTAAACTCACCCACTTGTACGCACCCAAAGAGAGGATGAGTAGGGAAATCCCTATGATGAGGTACAACGCGTAGAGCATGTTGGAAAAATCACTCAGGGTGATTTTAAAGACCACCATCAGCGCTTCGATAGAAAGGGCGATGATGATAGAGGTGAGAAACTTGCTTAATACCTTATCTTCCACTTCTTCGGACTCGCTGTAGTTTTTGTAAAACACTTCCCGTTCTAAAATGGTGCGCGCCAAATCAAAGATGGCAAGGGCTAGAGTGATGGCGATGATGGGGGTAAAGATGGTGCCGATGTCGTGAAGTAAACTGCCCGAAAAGAAGGAATTGATGCTGACTTTTGCACCAAAGGCAAGCAATACTAACGCCATGAGCAGTAGCGCAAATCCGATGAGTCCGTAGATGAGCTTGGAGGCGCGGTTAAAGGGTTGGTTAAGTTCGATGAGGGAGAGGCCTTTGAGGATTTCAAGGAGCTTAAAGTCCAAAATGAGGTACCCGCCTTCCACGGGGCGCGCGGCGGTGATGCACATGTTGCCCGTGTGGGAGCTGATGTAGGGGTTGCTGATAAAAATGCTATCAGGGTTGAGTTTGATTTTAGAAAACAGGTGCCCTTTGGAAAGCCCAAGGGTGATGTCATCGCGTTTTTCTTTGTAAAAGTACGAGGTCACTTGACGAAACTGCGTGTCTACCATGTAGACAAGCTCCAGCGAGCGCAAGAGGTTGAAAATAGACCTAGCATTGGTCTCATCCACATGGGTGAGGTCGTTGAGTTCGATAGTAGAGCGCATAAAGTTTTCGATGATATTGCGGTTGCGCTTAAAGATGATAACGGCTTCTTTCATGGTGTACTCCTTGAAGGGGATTATACTACACAAAGAAGCCTATACGCGTGGTTATTTTCTGTGCAAGCGGTACTCCTCCACAAACTCTCTGGCGTTGTCGCCTCGCAAAAAATCGGCGGTGCGCAAGAGGCCATCGCTGAGGTAACGCACGTTGTAGCCTTGAAGCATGAGGTAGATGCGGGCAAGGTTGGCGCGGTCATTGTGCGGACACAGGGTGACGATGAGCTTGGATTTGTCCAGTTCACTTAAGCGGTCAGGCAGTTCGTTGAGGGGGATGTTGGTACTAAAACCCATGTGCCACGCTTCAAATTCTTCGGGAAAGCGAATGTCGATGGCTTGGGCTTGCCCTGCTTCTAAAAGCACCAACAGTTCGGGGGTTTGGATTTTCATCGCACCCCGTTCTTCGTAGTCAAACCCGCGCAAATACGCACCCAAATCCTCCGCCAACGCTAAGGACGCACCCATAAAAAGCGCCAAAACAAGGGAAATGAGGCGCATTAGCACGCCCCACCGCAACCACATCCTTTTGA
>JACUTV010000172.1 GCA_014859645.1 Campylobacterales bacterium | reverse complement strand
GAGTTATTTTATTGCCAAAGAGTGGAAGTATGATTTTACCATCAGAGAGCCGTTATTAGAGGCAAACTTTCCAGACAAAGAGGCTATTTTTAAAGCCTTTGCCCAGTTTGTCCATACCTTGCACACACACCACATCACCCACAAAGACCTCTCCCCTGGCAACGTACTCATTCGCCATGAAGGCTTGCAACTGTGTGTTGTAGACATCAACCGCATGGGCTTTGCACCCTTAAACATGCAGCAAAAACTGGATAATTTTTCCAAGCTTTGGGCAAAGGACGAAGACCTAGAAACCATCGTCTCCCATTACGCAACCTTATCCCGCCTTGACCCAACAAAGGCGTGTGCTAGTGCCCTTAATGCCTCCCGCCGCTTAAAAGCCAAAATCAACTTGAAAAAACGCTTGCGAGGAGTGAAGGTTGTTGATTAACATCATGTACCACCATGCCAACAGCGATGCGTGCAGCAATCCCCTCCCCATGCTTGAACGGCATTTGGCCTACATAGCAACACACTTTACAACCGTTTTTCCAGGGGACTCCTTGGAAAAACCCAGTGTGTGTTTAACATTTGATGATGGATACAGTGATTTTTATTTTTTGATTTTTCCCTTACTGCAACGCTACAACCTCAAAGCATTGCTCGCCGTGCCAAGTGCTTATTTGCTAGAAACGTGTGACGCGCAGCCCCAGACGCGCATGGGGTTTAAGCACGATGATTTGTTTGCTAACTGGCAAAAAGGGACATTTTGCACCGTGGAGGAGTTAAAAATCATGCTAAGGAGTGGCCTTGTGCGCATCGCTTCTCACGGACACACGCACACAAACCTCCTCGAAACAGACGTTGACCTTGGGCAAGAACTTTTGGCTTCCAAGGAGATTCTTGAAGCGCGCCTTGAAACTTCGGTGGAAAGCTTCGTGTTTCCTTTTGGTAAACACTCTCCTGCCCTTGTCGCCCAAGCCAAAGCACATTACTCTTACGTTTTTCGCATCGGTAATGCGCTGCATCAAGACTTTTTGGGCATTCATGGCGTAAATTACCGCGTGGATGGGGACAACCTTAGGGCACCCGATGCGCTTTTTACGTGGCAACGTCTTTTGAAGTACCGTTTTAAAGGGTGGCTTAAAAGGATGCGCCGTGCCTAGAGTTTCGGTGGCAATGATTGTCAGAAATGGAGCCTACACGTTAAAACGTTCCTTAGAGAGCTTGAAGGCGTTTGATGACGTGGTAGTGTACGACAACGGCTCAACGGACGAGAGCGTTGCCATCGCCTCAAGCTTTGCCAATGTGCGGGTTTTTAAAGGAGAATTTTTAGGCTTTGGCCCCACCAAAAACGCCGCGGCCGCACTGACACGGCACGACTGGGTGCTTATCCTAGACGCAGATGAAGTGGTGGATGAGAACCTCTCCCAAGCCCTTAACAACGCTTCCCTTTTGAATGACACCTTATACCTCATCCGCTTTCGCGCCTTTTACAAAGAGCGAGAAATCCGCCATTGTGGGTGGAACAACCAAAAAATCCGCCGCCTTTACAACAAAACCATCACCTGTTTTAATGACAACTTTGTCCACGAAAACCTCAAAGACGAAGGCTTACATGTAACGCTTTTTGAACACGGACACATCTTGCATTACAGTTACCACAGTTTGAGTGATTTTATCATCAAAGCCGACCGCTACTCTTCTTTGTATGCCGCCAATAATGTGGGCAAGAAAAAATCCAGTCCTGCCAAAGCCTTTTTTAACGGACTCTACTCTTTTGTGCGCACTTATGTTTTAAAGCGGGGCTTTTTAGACGGTTGGGCGGGACTTGTCATCGCATTTTCGCACATGGTCACCAACTTTTTTAAATACATGAAACTCTACGAAGCCAACAAAGAAGCAGGGTATCAGTGAAGCTTCTCATCACCAGACACGATAAAATCGGCGATTTTATCACCGCGCTTCCCTTGGCAAAGGCCATCAAAACCCAATACCCCACCACGCACATCACCTTGCTTGTGGCTCCTGTCAATGCCCAGTTTGCAAAAACCCTCCCGTGGGTAGACCATGTCATCGTGTATGAAAAAAAAGGGTTTTGGTCCCTCGTGCGCACTTTGCGCCGTGAAAAATTTGACGCATCTATTAGCTGTTTTATTACCACGCGGCTTGGAGGGTTGCTCTGGCTTAGCAATATTGGGGTGCGGGTTGCCCCTGCTACGAAATTTGCGCAAGTTTTTTTCAACCGTCGCATCACCCAACGCCGTAGCCTTGTCGCCATGACCGAATGGCAATATAACCTCGAACTTGGCATGGGGCTTTTTCCTGATTTTAACCCTGTTTTTACCCCGCCCCTGCTCACCTACAACACTCCTGTGTCTAGCGAAAAAAAAGTGGTTTTTCACCCAGGAAGCGGAGGTAGTACCGATGGAAACGTGCGGGTTGAAGAGTACATACATCTTGCGCGCATCGCCAGTCACGTGCCTAACACCCGCGTCTTTTTTACCTTTGGGCCTGATGATGTGGCCCTTAAAACACAGGTGGAAGCGCAGGTAGATTTTCCCGCCACACTGCTACCTGCCTTTGAAAGCTTGGAAGCTTATTGCCGTTTTTTGAGTGACTGTGCCTTGTTTGTTAGCACATCCACAGGCCCCATGCATTTAGCGGGTGCAGTGAACATCCCTACGTTATCTTTTTTTGGTAGCTCCGCTTTTGCCTCTAGCAAACGTTGGGCACCCGTGAACGACCCTCGCAAACAGCGCAACTTCATGCTAGAGGCGGGCTATGCGCTTGGGCCTATTGAAACAGCGCTCCAAGAGGCCCTTGCATGAAACCCCCGTTTTCTTGGGATGCCTACTCTGACCAACCCGCCCTCTTAAAAGACAAAGCCTACAAAAACACCATGCGGCGCGCCCAGTGGAGAGAACATCTTAAAACCCTTGGCACGGCACTTTTTGCCCTTCCTCTTGCGCTGTGCGCCATCCCTTTTTTCAAGCCCAAAAAGCGCTTTGAGTTAGGATTGTGCGTGAACCTTGACAAAGGGCACGAGCAAATAGCCCTCGTGGAAGAGCTTGGTGCGAAACACCTGTTGTGCCGTTTTCCCCTGTGGGAGATGGAACATCTGGAAGCGTACGCGGCGTTTATCAAGAGTTTTGGGAACGATAAAACCGTTGTGGTGTGCGTGCTTCAAGACCGTGAACACATCGAAAACCTCCCTCTTACTGCCTTACATGTAAGGAAAGTTTTTGAAATGCTTTCCCCTTTGGCGAGGGAATTTCAAATAGGAAACGCCATCAACCGCGCCAAGTGGGGCTTTTTTAGCGTGGGAGAATATTTGCGCTTTTTTGAGTGCATTCAAAGGGTGCGCGATACATACTTTCCTCACCTCAAACTCCTAGGCCCCTCTGTCATCGACTTTGAGTACCACTACACCGCGCGGGCACTCTTTCATGGGTTCAACACCCGCTTTGACGCCCACACGGCACTCTTGTACGTGGACCGTCGGGGCGCAC